>JBDHGR010000083.1:0-12344 GCA_039589815.1 Gemmatimonadota bacterium
GTCACCCTCACCGCAGACGACGGATTCGAGTTCCATAACCAGCTCTTCCTCCCGCCGGACCTGAGGCCGGGAGATCAGCGTCCCGCCCTCATCTTCATCCATGGGGGATCCCGCCGGCAGATGTTCCTTGGCTACCACGACCGCATTTTCTACCACTGGGCCTATGGCATCAACCAGTATTTCGCCAACAAGGGTTATGTGGTTCTCAGCGTGAACTACCGGAGCGGGATCGGTTACGGCAAGGAGTTCCGAACCGCGCCGGGGGTCGGGCGCCGGGGGAACACGGAGTACAAGGACATCCTGGCGGCAGGACTCTATCTACAGGGTAGAGACGATGTGGATCCGGATCGGGTGGGGCTCTGGGGGCTGTCCTACGGGGGGATTCTTACCGCTCAGGGGCTGGCCCGAAACTCCGAAGTGTTCGCCGCAGGCGTAGACATCGCCGGGATCCACCAGTGGGGGAACACCCTGAATCCCGAGGATACCGCCTACCGGTCCTCCTCCATCTCGGAAGTGGACAACTGGACCTCGCCGGTCCTTTTGGTCCACGGGGACGACGACCGGAATGTGGCATTTTCCCAGACGGTGGGCCTGGTCCAGGCCCTCCGAGCGAACGGGGTCCACTTCGAGCTCATCGTCTTTCCCGACGAGGTCCACGATTTCCTGGTTTTCGACAAGTGGCTCCTCACCTGGGACGCCACGGAGGACTTCTTCAGGAGGTTCCTACTGCAGAAGTAGAAGGCCCCGCTGCCTTCACTTCCTCTGACGCTTGGTCCGCATACTTCTTGAAGTTCTCCGCGAACATCCCGGCCAGCTTCCTTGCCTGGGCGTCGTAGCCTTCCTTGTCCTCCCAGGTGTTCCTGGGCTGGAGAATCTCCGAAGGCACACCGGGGCAGCTCTCAGGAACGGATACCCCGAAAAACGGATCTTCCACCATGGGCGAAGAGGCCAGGGTGCCATCGAGAATCGCATGGACCATGGCCCGGGTATAGGCCAGGTTCATCCGGCTCCCGACGCCATAAGCGCCCCCACTCCAGCCCGTGTTCACCAACCACGTATCGGCTCCGCCCTCAGCCAGCTTCTTCCCCAGGAGCTCCGCATAAACCGTCGGGTGCAAGGGCAGGAAGGGAGCCCCGAAACAGGCGCTGAAGTTAGGCTGAGGCTCGGTCACACCCTTCTCCGTACCGGCCACTTTGGCCGTGTACCCGGACATGAAGTGGTACATGGCCTGGTCCGGACTGAGCTTCGATACCGGGGGAAGCACACCGAAAGCGTCGGCGGTCAGGAAGACCACGTTCTTCGGCTGCCCACCCATACCCTGCCGGGTGGCATTGGGAATGTGGGGGATGGGGTAGGAGGCCCGGGTGTTCTCGGTGAACTCCGCCGAGTCCAGATCCAGGCGGCGGTTAGCATCGACGGAAACGTTCTCGAGAATGGTCCCGAACCGCCGGGTGGTGTGATAGATCTCCGGCTCACCCTCGGGTGACAAGCGGATGACCTTTGCGTAACACCCCCCCTCCAGGTTGAACACCCCTTTGTCGCTCCAACCATGCTCATCATCCCCGATGAGGGTCCGAGTGGAATCGGCCGAAAGAGTGGTCTTCCCCGTGCCAGAAAGCCCGAAGAACAGAGCCGTCTCATCTTCTGTCTCGCCATAGTTCGCGGAACAGTGCATGGGAAGGATGCCCTTCTGGGGCAGGAGGAAGTTCATGATGGAGAACATGGACTTCTTGATCTCCCCGGCATACTGGGTCCCGCCGATGATGACTTCTCTGCGGCCAAGGTGAACGACTACGAAGGCCTCCGAGTGCACGCCGGATTGCTCGCCCTCAACCGTGTGGCCAGGGGCGTGGAGGATGGTGTACTCGGGTATGTGGTTGGCCAGTTTTTTCTCGTCGTGCTCCTGGATGAACATGTTACGGACGAAGAGGTTGTGCCAGGCGTTCTCGTTCACCACTCGAAGCGGCACCCGGTGGTCGGGATCAGCACCGGAATAGCAGTCCTGGACGAAGAGCTCCCTGTTCTGCAGGTAGGAGATGACACGCGCCCGGAGGGCTTCGTAGACCTCCGGTTCCACGGGCTTGTTGATCTTTCCCCACCAGATCTGATCCTCGGTGGAGGATTCTCTGACCATGAACCGATCGTTGGGAGCCCGGCCGGTAAACTGGCCAGTGGATGTCACCAGGGGGCCGAGGTGGGCGAGGACGCCCTCGCCACGCCGGAGGGCGTGCTCGTAGAGAGCTGGAGTGGACTGGTTCCACCAAACCGTGGTGGCACTTCGGATGCCGTGGGCGCTCAAAGGATGCGCACGATTTGCCCTACCCTGCTCCTGCATGGAAACCCCTCCTGGAAAGGTCCAAAGATCCTCATGAAAACCAGGCAGGAAGATAACCCGAAACAAATGCAAATCCACCCTCCCGCCCAAGCCAGGCAGGATGGGAAGGTGGAGCGAGGACGGCAGCCTCATCACTCTCGAGCCCTTCGGTGTCTCAGGTGAAGGGAACGGAAATGCGTCCGGACCCGGAAAGAGAAACCCAGGGATGGGAATCGGTGTAAGAATGCTGAAAGAACCACCAGTCGGGGGTAGCTTTGGGGGGAGTTCAGGCCCAATCTGTCCCCGGTCAAAGAAAAAAAAGTCCTCACTACCACCAAGAAGAATGCCCTCCATGGTTACCTCAAGGATCTTCCTTAAACCCCGATCATTAGCTTTCCTTATGCTGATCCCGGGTCTACTCCTCAATCCCAGCTCCGCGAAGACCCAACAGGTGCAAGGAGTGGTGATCGACCGGATAACCCGGGAACGTGCGGTGGGGGCCAGCGTCATGCTCCTGGACACGACCTTCAATGCGGTTGCCGGAACCACCACCAACCAAACCGGCGCCTTCCGCATTCAGGCATCGAGGCCGGGTTCATTTTTCGTTCTCACGGAAGCCTTGGGTTACCGGCCCACCCTGGACGGAATCCTGGACCTGGGAGACGGGGGAGCCGTCACCGTCGAAATCTACATCGATCCCAAGCCCATCGAACTGGACTCCCTCAAAGTGGCGGTGGAGCGGGTGGAAACCTTCCAGATCCTGGAGATGACCGGGTTCAATGAGAGGGTGGAGCATGGATTTGGGCACTTCATCACTCCGGAAGACATCCGACGCCGAAATCCCCGCTATTTCTTCGAGATGTTCCGGAGCGTTCCCGGGGTCCGGGTGACCGGTGCAGCCCTGACCGGGACGACGATCCAATTCACCGTAGGAAGCTCTCGGGGTCCAACCTGTACTCCCAGGGTATTCGTGGACGGCGTGCAGGCGAACGTTGACATGGGGCTGGAGGGCGCCGTGGAGGTGGACCAGGTCGCCGGAATCGAGGTCTATTCCCGGCCGGTCCAAGTCCCCCTCCAATGGGGCGGATCGGACTCGACCTGTGGTGTTCTACTGATCTGGACCAGGTAGGACGGCCGCCGGCGCCTCATCGAACGTTTGACTAGCCCGGGACCCCTCGGCTGGTTATCCTCTCCGAGCCGAGACCCAAGTGCGGCTCGGAGAAGAGCAACCCTACCGCTACTCCAAGAAGGAGTTGGTCCATCATGCGATATTCACGCTTTTCCGCCTTCGGCTTGATCCTCCTGGCCGCCGCCTGCGCCAGCGGGGGTGGAGGCGGAGGTGAGAGTGGCGGATCCAGCGACCGCTACCTGATCACAGCCGAAGACCTGGCTCCCTTTGCGACCCTGAACCTCTACGAGGCCGTCAACCGCCTTCGCCGCTTCTGGCTTCAGGGAAGTGGTGGGCGCTCTCCACGTGTATTCATCAACACCCAGGAGTTGGGAGGGGCCCCCTCCCTGGAGGAATACGGTGCCGCCGACGCGGCCGAGGTCAGGTTCATCCAGCCGAACGTGGCCATGACCCAATTCGGACCTGATTATGTGGGAGGAGTGATCCAAGTCATCCTCAGATGACGTTGAGGGCAGGGGGCAATCGCCCCCTGCCCTCGCCCAAGTCATCTACTCAAAGCCAGCCGAAGCCCCCCAGATTCCGGTCTCGCGTTCATGATCCGAACCACGTTGGCATTAGCCATGGTTGGCCTCCTGTACGGGTGTGGTATGGGAGAAGCCGATCCATCCCCCCCGGTTGGGGACCCCCCCCCTGAACCGGATTCCGGACAGATGGAACTCTGGAAGCTCAAGTTGATGTTGGCGGATCGGGCCTCCAACAACGACCTCCACCGGAGCGGGCCCTCGAGCTGGTCGACCGTTTTTGCCCCCGGCGGATCCATGATCCGGCCCGGCGTAGGTGAGATCCGGGGCCAGGATGCGATACACGAAGCCTTCATGGAGGACGTCTACTCCGGCGCCGTGGCAGACCTGACCTGGAGCCCCGGGAGGGCCGAAGTATCCCGAGCAGGGGACCTGGGCTACACGGTGGGCCAGTACCTTGCCACCGGTGTCGACAGTACCGGTGTTCGGACGTCGGTCAGGGGGATGTATGTCCGACTCTGGGTTCGACAGGCCGACGGAAACTGGAAGGTGGAGATGGAGATCCGGAACCCCGTGACGGAGCCTGAGGTCATGGACGAGCCGACTTCTGGCCATGTGCCCTGAGAATCGGGGCCCTCGACAATGAACCGAAGCAAGGCCGGGTCAAACCCGAACAACCCTTCGAGCCAAGAGCGCAGGCACCGGCGCCCCCGCTCAGGAATTGTCAGGTTTTCATGAGGGAAAACACTGACCCCTGAATCTCACCATTACCTATTGCGGCCTTCGTCGTAGGGTGTTACTTCATGGCTAACATTGTTTTGTGGGTGATATGTCCTGCGTACCCTAAGTCTTGGATTCCTGCCCATGCAAGGCCAAGGGGAAAAGGGTCAGAAATCTCTGCGGGTGCCATTCGGTAACCGCGAAAGGTGGTCGTGTCTGGTCTTTGGGCCACCGACCTCAGAGTGTGTGTGTCCCCCCTCGACCCCGTTGACCAATAGATCCTTCACCCACGATGCGCCTCCCTGCCATCGTGGGTTCTTCGTGCATTCCACTGATTAGGGAGGCACTATGTCAGCACCAAAGTTCTTTCCAAGATGGAGATCCAACCCTGGCGGGCGTAACCGCCGGCGATGGTGGGAGAGTGGCATGGCCCTGGCCCTGGCCCTCTTCACCGCCGCTCCACTGATTGCCCAACAGACAGCACAACTGACGGGCACCGTCACGAGCCGTGGGAATGGCTCACCCCTGGCCGACGTGCAGGTCTCTGTCACGGGCACCGGCCTCGGGCAGCTGACGAACCAGGATGGCCGGTTCCTGATCCTGAACGTTCCGGTGGGTGAGCAAACCGTCACCGCTCAGCTCATCGGCTACGGGGCCGGAACCCAGACGGTCAACGTCACCACGGGCGTTCCCGTAGTGGTGGACTTCGCCCTCAGCATCCGGGCCGTCCAGCTGGAGGGGATGGTGGTGACCGGAACCGCCACCGGGGCCAGCCGCCGTGAGGTGGGGAACAGCATCGATCTCGTCACCGCAGAGCAGATCGAAGCCCTCCCCGTAACCACCGTGGAGGACATCCTGAGGGGTCGCACCCTGGGGGTGACCGTCAGCGGTCAGGCCTCCCAGCCCGGGGCAGGCCAGCGAGTGTTGCTCCGGGGTGTCAACTCGATCCAGGGCCGCAACGAACCCCTCGTGTACATCGACGGGGTACGCATGATGTCCGACGCCTGGGAAGGATCGAACGGCTCCATGAACGGCGGTGAGTCCGCCACCGGCCTTGCCGGCATCGATCCCCGGGACATCGAGCGGATCGAGGTCATCAAAGGGGCGGCAGCCTCTACCCTCTACGGCACCGAGGCCGCGGCCGGGGTGATCCAGATCTTCACCAAGCGGGGCCGTCCCGGCTCCAGTCGATGGACAGCCAACATGGACCAGACCCTCACCCATGTCGGCCACGTCGGGCCCGAGGAGGATCCCACCGGCCTTCACCTGAACGACTGCACCTTCGGTGGACCCCTCCGACCCGACCAGACGACGCCCGATCCCGATTGCCCGGACAGCGGGAGTTGGCTCAAGACGGGTCACGGGCAAAAGTTCGATGTGAACGTCCGGGGTGGCTCGGAGGACGTCACCTACTTCCTGTCTACGGGGTGGAACAAAGAACGCGGGAACATGAACGTCGCCAACGATGGCTCCTCGAATTTCAACCTTCGGGGGAACTTCCAGTTCGAGACGTTCCAGAACCTCACCGTTCGCCTGAACACTTCATACCGCCGGCAGCATGTGGATTGGATTCCCATGGGGACCGGCAATGAGAGCCTGATCGAGAACATTACCTATCTGGATGACGGCGCGACTACCGAGAACCACGACCTCCTGACCATGGACAAGGAGTCGACCCAGACCATCCAGCAGATGAACTTCTCCGCGAACGTCTCCTGGCTGCCCGTGGACAACTTCCGGCACCGGTTGAACGTCGGGTTGGACCACTCCAACTCCCTCTACTACACCTCACGGCCCTGGGGGTACTTCGATGATCCCGAGGGGACTCGTACCAGGGACGAGGAGATCCGCAGGTATATCACCCTGGACTACGCCACGAGCTTCTCCTCGGGGATCCCGGGTCTGAACCAGGACTTCACCTCGGTCCTCTCAGCCGGGGGCCAATACAGCGCCGTCGAGGACTCCGGGATGAGGGTGGACGTGAATACCGCGGTGGGCCCCGGGAACTGGGAAACCGACGACTACGACAACATCACCAATTACAACGAAGACTACTCCGGCCGTCACCAGGGTGGTTTCTTCTTCCAGAGCCAGCTCGGCTGGAAGAACCGGCTTTTCCTGACGGCCGGCGTCAGGGCCGACAGCCACAGCAACTTCGGTCCGGAGCTGACACACGACTATTTCTTCCTCATGTACCCGAAGGTCCAGGCTACCTACACCGTGTCGGACCACTCCTGGTGGCCCTCCATTTGGGAAACCTCCCGGATCCGAGCCGCCTACGGCGAGTCGGGCGAACCGCCACCTCCAGGCGAGTCATTGATCACCTGGCGTACCGTGACCGCGGACGAAAACACGCTGGTCTACCAGATCAACAACGGTGGGAACAAGGTGATCGGACCGGAGATCACGAAGGAGTGGGAGGTCGGGATGGACGGGTCTTTCTTCCTGGGCCGGGTGAATTACACCGCCACCGCCTATAAGCGGAGGACCGAAGACGGACTGGTATATGTCTGGCCGCCGTCCTCCAATGGCCTCGAAGAGCAGTACCTGAGGAACCTCGGCAGCTGGAAGGCGAAGGGGTTCGAGACCGCGCTGGACTTCCTCGTCTACGACAACATCGATGTCCAGGTCAACCTGAACGGCCGCTTCCAGTGGAACAAGACCACGATGGGAGTGCTCTCCAACGATCCCACCGACGACTATTACGTGGGCTGGGATCAGCGGTACAAGCCCGGCGTGGTCATGCCCGCCTTCCTCGACTACAAGATCCAAAACCCGGACGCCTTAGGGGAGCTGCCGGTCTACTCCGACACCATGGAGGTCTACGGGCCCAGCTACCCGCCCTACGAGTCGTCTCTGGGCCTCGGGCTCACTCTCTGGAACCGGTTGAATTTCGATACCTTCTTCCTCGCCCAATGGGGCCACATCCTCACCGACCTCCAGGCTTCGTATATGGTGCAGGACGAGATCGGTTGGCCAACGTGTGTGGAGACCGTCGCGGCCAAAGACGCATACGATGCCGGTGACACCGGGGCGATAGCGAACTTCACGGCCGCCCAAATCGCTCGGTGTACGCGGGGATACAGGGAGGACTGGGCCTCCCCGGCTGATTTCGTCCGGTTGGGGACGGTCACCGCCTCCTATCGGTTGCATGAGGGGCTGGTGGAGAAACTGCCGGGCGGCTTCCAACAGGCCACGGTTCAGCTTCAGGCCATGAACCTATGGCATTGGACGAATTTCCCGGGGTTCCACCCCGATGCTCTGTACGGCTCGGCGGCCTGGGTCGACCGGGCGGCCGGCTTTGTGGTCCCACCCCCGAAGCGGTTCACTCTGAACGTGCGGCTGAACTTCTGATCCGACCCTGAACGAGAGCGAAGAGAAAATGAATATGAGTGCCATTCTCAGAGGACTCCCCGCTCTTGCCGTCGCCGCTTTCATAGCGTGGACGACAGGGTGCGGAATCGAAACGCAGGTCACCGGCATCACCGCCGACGCGGACATCTCCAGGCCGGACCTCATGCACGTCCTGGCCCACGGTGCCAACCTGGAACTGTCACACTTGCACCTGATCAACTATTCACATTTCACCGCCGCCGCCACCGATGAGGTGACCAACGGCTATAACAGCTCCGGCTCGTATCGGAGGCGGGCCGTCAACCAGTACCAGCAACGGCCGGACTGGGTCTACTCCCAAACCAACGAATCGGGTTGGGTGGCCGCCTACGCGGCCGAGCGCATGATGGACGTGAACGAGGACAACGGTACGGATCCCGGTACCGACCCTCTGATCGCACACATGCGCATTAATTCAGCCCTTGCCATGCAGTGGTTGGCGGAGGGACAGTGCGTAGCCTGCGTCAACTGGGGCCCCGATGGGGGGGAGCTCCTGAAGGGTTCGGGGGACATCTACGATCCCGGGAACGTGGTCGATTCCGATTCCATCATGCAGACGGCCATCACCTGGGCAGAGATGGCTGAGACCGTCGCCCAGGCCGCCGCCGCGGCAGGGCGAACCAACGAGTACGAGCCCACCTGGGAACACTTCATTCCCGAAAACTCCCTGAATGCCGCCTACGCCATTCAGGCCATGGGTTATCTGTGGCTGGAGGACTATGCCAAAGCGGACGAATTCGCCGCCAAGGTCCCCATCGACTTCGTGTGGAACCTCTATTCCCACGAGGATAACTCCTGGCGAAACCGGTGGGTGTACTACACCAACCAATGGGCTCTGACCACGGTATGGGGCTCCGCCGTCGGCACTACCTTCCGCGACGTTCAGGATCCCCGGATTCCCTGGTCCGTGTGTGGAGAGTACAAGGACGGCCTGACCGTGGGCGGCCGGAGAAGGTCCAGTAGCGAATACGATCGGTTCCTGGAGAACCCCGGCTGCAAGAGCTACAGCTACTCCGGCCGTTACAGGACCTACGACGGGGATCTGCCCAACTATGCCCAGCTGAAGTACACCAGCTGGGACGACGAGCTTGTGTTGCTCAGCGGACAAGAGATGAAGCTCGTCCGGGCCGAGGTAGCGCTCAGGGCCGGAAACCTGGGCGCCATGACCGGCTTCATCAACGACGTCCGGGCATTCCATGGGCTGGACCCGATCGACGTTCCGGCTACGGCCGGAGCCCTGGAGTATCCCAACGCCGAGGACGACGCCTGGTCCATCCTGGACAGGGAGTCGTTGTTCACGCTCTGGCTGGACGGACGGCGGTACGCGAACTTCCGGCGCTGGCAACATCCCTTCTGGACGGGCGGGCATTACAAGACCCCGGACGAAGCCCTCGACAACGCAGGCCAGCCCCGCCCGAAGTACATGCGTGCCGACGGTTCACTGGACTATTGCATGCCCCTGCCGTCATCCGAGGAATGCAACATCAATCCTCTGGTTCGGGACACCCAATGGTGCGCGAAGCTCTATGCGCCGGGTGACGGCGGTTGATGATCGTGGAATGACGTAGGCTTCAGGCCGAACTGATTCCCCTAACCGGCGGGCGGCTACACAAAGTGGCCGCCCGCCACTCGTTTCCGCTTCCGTTTTGGCGTCTCAGGGAACCACCTCTACTTCGGTGGGTCCCATTGCTCAACCACCATCAACCCCGGTCCAGGTACAATCGAGGGTTCAGGACAGGGAGAAATGGTCCGATTGGAGAGAAAGATGAATCGAAGAGTGTTCTTCGCAGCGGTGATCGTGCTCCTGCCGGCGACCTTGGGGGGTTGCGCGTCTGGGGGAGGTGGATCGAGCACCGACCGGGACCTGTTGACCATGGAGGATCTCGCACCCTACCGTGCCCAGGACGTTTACCAGGCTGTCCAGCGCCTCAGGAGCACCTGGTTGAATGCCAGGGGTTCACAAGGGACCTGGCAGCCAGCGGTGGAGCCGGATGCCCTGCCCACTCGCGCCGATGACGGAGGCGCGGGTCAGGTCCAGGTCTATATCGACGGAACTCGGGCAATGACCGGCTTGGATGCACTCAGGGACCTTTCCGTGGAGGAGGTCCAGGAGATTCGACACATGAACTCCCGGGATGCCACGATGATGTACGGCACCGACCATGGTGCCGGAGCGATCTTGGTCACGACGAAATACTGACCCTCCCTACCGGCGAAGAGAACGGCGGCGCCATATCAGGCGCCGCCGTTCTCTTCGAGCCTTAGGAAGCGGGGCGTCTCCTCCGTCTACCCTCCTGAAAGCACCTTGTCCAGGACCTCCGGCCAACCTTCGGCATTGCCCCAAGCCTCTTTGAAGACGATCTCCCCACCGGATTTGATGATATAGGCGCTGTTGGGTAGGCCTCCGTAGGCTTCCCTGGTGGCGTTGTCCATCTTGTCCACCACGATGGTTCGTTCCAAACCCAACTCCGACCGACACCGGCCGGCCAGCTCCAGACGCTCCTCCATCTCAACGGGCTGATCGATGTCCTGGAAGTTCATCTGGTTGGGGTGGGCTTCACGCTGATAGAGAACGATGAACTTCACCTTCCCTTCGTACTTCTTGAAGGTCTCATCCCCGACGGCAACCTGCCGCCTGAAGGGGGGTCAGGTGAAGGATCCGAACTCCACCACCACCGGCACGTCCGCCGCAGCCTCCATGAGGTTGAACGGCTCGTTGTCCACCGTCAGAAGGGTGAAGTCCGGCGCCATCTCCCCGGCTTTGGGAGAAGTGACAGTGAACTGTTCGAACCTGGCGGACTGAGCCAGGGCTGAGGTTGGCGCCAGGGCCAGTACCAGAAGGCCGAGGCCCAAGAACAGGCCCAGCCCGGCGCGCTCTACACGGTCTGACATGGGTCCCTCCAGGTGAGGATTCCATAGGTGACTTGGGGCAATCTTCGCCCCGACCGGCCGCACCGCAACCTGAAGCCCAGCTCCACGCACCATGTCTCCTCCAGCACGGGCCGCACAACTCCTCCCCGCCAGTTGCTCGTTTCCCAAAGGCCTGGACGCCGGCGCCGGCAACCATGAGAATCAGTGCGGCCATCAAACTTGAGATGGGCCATAACCACTTGACCTCGGGGTAAAGCATGAATCGCATCAAAGACCGAATCGGATTCTGGTTGGTTGTTCCCCTGCTTTTCGGAGGCGTCTCCTGCGCCGAAACCGATGGGACCGCGGGCGACGGCGCCGCCATGGCGGTGCTGGAGCTGGATGCCGCCTATCCCGAGGCTTTCAGTTACCTGAGCGGAGTTCGGGAACTCCCGGATGGTCGCCTCCTGGCCGCCGATCCCCTCAGCCAGGTTCTTCTACGGGTCGACATGGATGCGGGCACCGCCGACACTTTGGGTGGAATCGGAGGCGGCCCCGGGGAATACCAACAACCGGATCAGGTCCTTCCCCTCCCTGGAGATTCGACCCTTCTCGTGGACATTGGAAGAACCTATCTGACCGTCATCGGCCCGGACGGGGTTTTTTACGACGGGATGTCCATGGCCACGCCATCTGCCGAAGGTCCGATGAACATCATCATGCCGCGAGCCGTAGATTCCTCTGGCCGGATCTACCACCAGGGCATGGGCGGTTTCGGCCAGGGACCCGCCGACTCCGCCACCATTGTTCGTTACGACCGGTCCACCAACACCTCCGAAAACGTTGCCCTGACCTGGCGAACCGAACCCACCATCACACGGTCGGGTGGGAATGTGAGCATGAGCCTTCCCCGGATGGTCCCGAATGATGACTGGGCTGTGACCCCCGACGGCAGGGTCGCGGTAATCCGTGCCAACGGATACTTCGTTGAATGGCATCTGCCGGACGGCCAGGTGGTGGCGGGCCCCGAAACCCCCTATGAGACCCGATCCATCAGCTATGCCGACAAGGAGGCCGACCTGGAACGGTCCAGCAGCGCCGGTCTCTCGATCTCGATCATGAGGTCGAATTCCGGTGCAACCCAAATGCCTGGGGCGAGACCTTTCCCCCTTTCCTGAACGGCCGCTCGGTGGCTTCTCCGTCCAACGAGGTCTGGGTCCAGCGCTGGCTCCCGGCAGGAGAGGCCCCGAGGATGGACGTGTTCGGGCCGGACGGAGTCCTGATCGGCACGGTGTTCGCGCCGGAAGATTCTCAGCTCATCGGGTTCGGGGAGGGACCAGGGGGCGCCGACGTGGCCTACTTCGTCCGGACCGACGAGTTCGATCTTCAATGGCTGGAGAGATACCGGGTGGTGAGG
>JBDHGR010000084.1:0-23245 GCA_039589815.1 Gemmatimonadota bacterium
TATCCCCAGTGTCGGGGGCCTCAGCCATCACCCTGAAGAGTTCTCCCGCCCCGAGGATATCGAGGCGGGAGCGAATGTCCTGCTGGGGGCTCTGATGAGGGCCGACGCGGAGTTGGCTTGACGCCCCCTCAGTCCAGTATCACGTCCTGGTACGCATATAGGCCGGGGGAACCCCCGGTATGCAGGAACAGGACCTTCTCCCCCTTCTTGAAATGGCCCTTCTGGATGAGATCAAGGAGACCTGCCGCGGCTTTCCCGGTATAAACCGGATCCAGGAGGATCCCCTCGGTCCTGGCGAAAACCCTGACCGCATCGGCCATCTCTTCGGTGGGGATGGAGTACCCGGGGCCGACGTAATCATCGAAGATCTTCAGCTCTCCCTTCTCGGGCTCCGACGGTAATCCCAGGAACTCACGGGTGTCGGCGGCCAGCCCACCAATAAGCCCTTCCTGCTCCGCTACCGGGCGCCGCACGCTGATTCCGGTTACCGGAATGGAGCTACCCATGGCTCGCATCCCTACCAGGATCCCTGAATGGGTCCCACCACTTCCGCTGGCGGTGACCAGATGATCGAACTGGATCCCCTTCTCGAAGGCTTGAGACAGGATCTCCTGGGCACAGGAAACGTAGCCCAACGCTCCAATGGCGTTTGAGCCCCCGCCCGGAATCACATATCCCTTTCTCCCCTCCGCTGCCAGCTCGTCCACCTCAGCCTGCATTGCCGCGTCGAGATCAGTGCCCAAGTCCACCACGGTGGTCTTTTCGACTCCGAGAAGGCGGAAAAGGAAGTTGTTCCCGCTCGCGTCGTAGTCGTAGGAGTCAGGCACCCGCTGTTCCAGGACCAGACGGCACCTCATTCCTTCTTTGACCGCTGCAGACAGAGTGAGGCGGCAGTGGTTGGACTGAACCGCCCCGACGGTGATGAGAGTGTCGGCTCCCTGGCGGAGGGCTTGTGCCACCAGGAATTCCAACTTCCGGGTTTTGTTTCCCCCGGCCGTCAGGCCAAGGAGATCGTCACGCTTGATAAAAATGTGGGGCCCGCCCATGAACTGGGTCAGGAGGGGGAGGTGCTCCAGGGGTGTCCAACCCTCGGTGTATCTTCGACGAGGAAAACGAGCAAGGTCCATTACCGGCCTCTCGATCATGGCTGTGAAAAAACGGTCGGAGGCAGAATGGGGAGAATCCTGCCCTTTGGCCATAGGTGGGAGGTTGGGGGGGATGGCCTCACCTTTGGGCCTGATATCCTTGACCGGCCCCACCGTTGGATTGAGATTGTTTTGGGGTTGAAAATGGTTCTCAACTAGGTGTCTCACCTGATGCGTTCCCGAGGTTGGTTCGGAGGAAGAGGTTGGCGAAGGCGTCGTCACCGTCGCCGCCGCCGTGGGCGGGGGCCCGCGCCTCTGACCCTTGCCGACCTCGGTGAAGGCGAAGCCGGCGTGGTGGAGGCCCTTGAGTTGCCGGAGGATGTCGCCCTCCGTCTCATGGAGTTGGGGTTCATCCCGGGGACGACGATCGTGGCGGGTCGGGCTGCCCCCGGAGGAGACCCACGGGTTTTCAGAGTGGATGGAAGCGAGATAGCTCTCCGGCGGGAGACCACGAAGCACCTACTGTTACGGTCTCCGGAATGAGCTTTTCCTTTTCAGAGGAAGCCACTCTGGAGGTCCCACGCGGACCCCCGGTGATTGGTGCGGCGACGGCAACGGTTGCCGTCGTGGGCCCGCCCAACTGCGGCAAATCCACCCTCTTCAATCGGCTCACCGGCCTCCGCCAGAAGACCGCGAATTTCCCAGGTGTTACCGTGGAACGGCACCACGGGACAGTACGGCTGTCCGGCGGGAGAGAGTTGGAAATCCTTGATCTGCCGGGCACGTACAGCCTGACCCCCAGGTCCGAGGACGAACGAATCACGGACGACCTTCTTCGGGGCAAGATGCCAGAAGTCTGCGTTCCCGATGCTGTCCTCCTGGTCCTGGATTCCACCAACCTGGGTCGGCATCTGGTGCTGGCAGCTCCCATGCTGGCTCTCGAGAAACCGATCCTGGTTGTTCTCAACATGGCCGATGAGCTTCGCCGGCGGGGTGGAGAGGTGGATAGTGAGGCGCTCTCGGAACGCCTGGGTGCCCCGGTGGTCCTGGTGAGTGCGGCCAAGGGTGAGGGGCTCGAGGGTATCTCCCAGTTTCTGGAGAGCACTTTCAAGGCGCCTGATCCAGTCGGACTCCCAGTGCTCCAAAGTCCCCCCTCTTGCCGGCAGTGGGCGGGGCGGGTCGTTGCCGAGTCCGCCTATCGGCCTCCGGTCGCCCCGATTTGGACCCACCGCCTGGATGGGGTTTTTCTTCATCCCTGGCTGGGACCTTTGGTATTCCTATTGGTGGTGCTCGGCGTATTCCAGACCATCTTCTATGCGGCGGTTCCACTGATGGACGGGGTGGAGGCCCTGGTCACCGGCTCGGGTGGGTGGATACAGGCGACTCTGCCCGATTCTGCGGCGAAGGACCTGGTGGTTCAAGGCGTGTGGGGTGGGGTGGGGTCGGTCCTGGTCTTCCTTCCCCAAATCCTCCTCCTCTTCCTCTTCCTTGGCATCCTGGAAGACTCGGGGTACTTGGCCCGTGCTGCAGTCATCGCCGATCGGACCATGGCCAAGGTGGGGCTTCAGGGGAAATCCTTCATTCCCCTCCTTTCAGCGTATGCCTGTGCGGTTCCGGCCGTCATGGCCACCCGGACCATCGAGAATAAACGGGACCGGTTTGCCACCATCCTCATCGCCCCGTTCATGACGTGCGCGGCCCGGCTCCCGGTTTACATCCTGGTCATCGCCGCCTTCATGGAGAATCGGCCCCTCCTGGGGCCATTCCTTGGAAGTCGGGCCGCCGCTCTTCTTGGGCTGTACATCCTGGGGTTCGTGGCGGCCCTCCTGACGGCCTTGGTCCTGAAATCCACGGTTCTGAAGAGTGACCGGACCCCGTTCGTCATGGAGCTCCCGCCTTACCGGTGGCCTACCCTCAAGTCTTTGGGCCTCAGACTGCTGGATCGCTCAGGGATCTTCCTCAGGCGGGCAGGCACAGTGATTCTGAGCGTTGCTGTCGCACTCTGGCTTCTGGCTCACCTCCCCCTTGTGAACGGGCAGGCCCCTGAGATCGGGGAGAGCCTGGCCGGCACCATGGGACGTACGATCGAGCCCATCATCGAGCCTCTCGGGTTCGACTGGAAGATCGGCGTAGGCCTGGTAACGTCACTGGCAGCCCGGGAAGTCATTGTTGGGACCTTGGGGACTTTGCATGGAATCGCCGGGGACGAGGACTCCCCTGGTCTCCAGGAAGCTCTCCGGCAGGACCTGGACCTGGGGGGTGCTGTCGCCCTCCTCGTCTTTTTCGCCTTTGCCATGCAATGCATGTCCACCGTGGCCATGGTCCGTCGCGAGACAGGGGGGTGGAAGATCCCTATCCTGCAATTCACCTACATGGGTGTACTAGCCTACGTGGGGGCCTTTGTGGCCAACCAATTCGTGACCTGGATGGTCTAGGGGTAGGGGTCGTAACGCTGTTCCGGAGCCCATCAGGGATCGAGGATTCCCCTCAGCGCGCCCAACCGGGGTTCCAGGGGGATCACCTTCCGTTCCCCTTCCAGGCATCTTGTGAGCTCCCGGGGAATGGGCAGGGTTTCCCCGATCAACGGTTCTACCACCTCGGCGAATTTTGCAGGATGGGCGGTAGCCAGAACCACACCGACGTGATTGGGCCTCTTTCCCAATTCCTTTTCCAGCGCCGCGAACCCTACAGCCGTGTGGGGGTCCAGGACATAGCCGGTCTCCCGGTGGACCCTTCGAATGCAGGCACGCGTTTTGGAATCCGTAACTCTTTGTCCGACTACGTCTTGTCGCAATTGTGCCAGGTCATTCCCATAGAGGTGGAGGATGCGGTCAAGGTTGGAGGGGTTCCCCACGTCCATAGCCGTGGAAAGGGTAGGGGTGGAGGGGCGGGGTGAATAAAGGCCGTTCCGGATATACTGGGGAACCACGTCGTTCAGGTTGGTGGCGGCCAGAAAAGAGGCCCCAGGGAGTCCCATGGACTTCGCAAGCAGGCCGGCGGCCAAATTCCCGAAATTCCCGGAGGGAACAGAAAACAGAATCCCTGAATTCTCGCCTTTCTCTCTCTGTAAACGGGACCAAGCCTCGAAGAAGTAGGTGGTCTGGGGGAGGAAACGGCCCACGTTGATGGAGTTTGCAGAGGTCAACAAGGGTGGTTGGCCCGGGATTTGGTTCCGGAAGGCCTGCTTCGCGATTCTCTGGCAGTCGTCGAAGTCCCCCTGTACGGCGAGGGTTGTGACGTTTCCGCCCAGGGTTGAAAACTGCCGTTCCTGGCGGGGGGTCACTTTTCCGTCGGGAAATAGGATTACCAGCTTGATTCCCGGGAGCCCGTGGAGGGCCTGGGCCACGGCACCTCCAGTATCTCCGGAAGTTGCAGTCAGGACAGTAATTACGGGATCGTTATCTCGTCGGAGATGGACGAGAAGGCAGGACATAAACCGGGCCCCCACGTCTTTGAAGGCCAATGTCGGGCCATGAAAGAGCTCTAGCACATGGATTCTTTCCCCCAGCCGGACCAGGGGCATGGGGAAATCCAGGGCAG
Source organism: Gemmatimonadota bacterium (assembly GCA_039589815.1). GTDB lineage: Bacteria > Gemmatimonadota > Gemmatimonadetes > Longimicrobiales > Gaopeijiaceae > JABDNZ01. Next base: position 4,626 of record JBDHGR010000084.1, read on the forward strand.
CGGCGGTGAGAGAGCCCACGGTGGCGGGAGCCAACGCACCCTGAAAGAGACCTCGGAGAACGGCTTGGGCTACCCCGACTCGGTTGTGGGTCCCCAACCCCTTCAACTCCCCGGGATCAAGTTTGGGGACCGTCCCAGGCATATAGAGGCCACCGTCCGGCGCAAGCCCTTTCGAAACGGCTTCCCTGAGTGGAACGGCGGTAGACTCGCCTCGGGTGCTGATAAACTCCATGGGGATCAGGAGGGGAGGATCCGGGCCCCCGGGGCTCTCCCCGGGGAGATGATGAGGTCGGCATCCAGGCCGGCGGAATCCCGGAAAGCCTTCACCATTCTCCGGCCCACCGTTTCTGCCCTCTCTCGCCCCCGGCAAAGGGCGAAGAGGGAAGGTCCGCTACCCGAGAGGCTGGCGGCCAATGCGCCGGCATCCTGGGCTGCCCTCTTCACCGCGTGAAACCCTGGTACGGTCTGGGCTCGCAGAGGTTCGGCGACCCGGTCTTCCACCGATCGAGCGATCAATTCCCAATCCTCCTGGAAAAGGCCGGCCACGAAGGCGGCCGTGTTCCCCCATTGGGCTACCGCATCGGAAAGGGGGATTCGATCGGCCAGGATCCTTCGAGCCCGACCAGTTTCCACTTCCACATGTGGGTGGACCAGGACCGCCACCAGATCCCGTGGGACTTTCAATTCGATGGCCCGGAGGGGGTTCCAATCTGGCACCAACACCAACCCGCCAAAGAGGGAGGGCGCCACGTTATCGGGATGGGCATCCCCCGAAGCCACAGCTTCGCCCGCCAAAGCGCATTGGAGCAGAATCCCCTGGGGTAGCCTGTCTCCCAGGAGACCATTGACCGCCACCGCGGCTGCCACCGCGCTGGCCGCGCTCCCTCCCATACCCGCTGCCAGGGGAAGGCCTTTTCTGAGGTCCAGCTCCACACCTCCTTCGCCACCTACCTCATCGAGGACCGCTTGGGCCGCAGTGCCGGCTGTGTTCCACCGGACCTCGGTGGATAGGCGTCCACCCTCTCCACGAATGGAGGCGATTCGAACCACGGTTTCGGGAAGGCGGCGAGCGACAACTTCATCGCCCGGCCCCTCCAGGGCCAGCCCAAGGACGTCGAATCCGCACGCCAGGTTCCCGATGGAGCCAGGGGCAAAGGCCCTGCAGTGGTCTGGACGGCTCAATCTGCGCTCCCGTATTGAAGGCCGAGAAGCCCGCATGGGTGGCGGGAGGCCGGAATGTCCTTCGAGGTCCGCGAATACCCGGTGGTGTCCTCCTATGAAGAATAGGCCCTCGACCGGACATCGCCAATCCAGGTTGGCCCGGGCGATATTCGTAGGCATAAGCCAGGCGAATCAGCTCTGGAAAGAGTGGACGACCGGTTTCTTCCCCCAGACCCATAAGGGGACATTTTGTCTCCGGGTCAACCGCTGCGGATAAACCCCGGTTTTTATCCCGCTCCGAAGGCCTATGTTTACCCCCATATTTCCAAGGAAATAGGCCTTTTTTCAGCCCCGCGCCGCCGTTGTTTTATGCTGGCACGGAATACGCTGAGGGTGCTGTGGGGTTGTCCGCCCTCGGGCTCTGATCTGATCCTGAGGGCATGCTTACCGAGACCAAAAAGGTGGATCATGGAGACGAAGCTCCCCACGGTTGGGGCAGACGCCTCTGAACGAAAAGGCTCGCCGAAAGGCAGGAACGTTACCCGCGAGAAGCTGAGCACGGTGGAGATCGTCTCCGACCCGGGAGAGGGCGCGCAGAAGTGTGCTCAGATCTTCGGCTCTGTTTCAGCGAAGATGGGCAACGGGGTTTGGACCGTGGAGATCATTCCCGCTGAGATCCAACCACCCCCCAGGCTTCCGGCAGGAGCCAGCGGGAACCGGATCCGAATCGGATCCGTACCCGTTACCAACTGGGGTGACACTGCCGACGTGATCGTGGCGTTGAACGAACAGGTTCTCCTCGCTCGGCACCGGTTGAACGCGTTGAAAGCAGACGCGGTAGTCCTCATCGAAAACATGTGGAAGGACCATGCCGATGAGGACATCCGACAGCAGTGGGTGGACGCCATGGAGGAAATCTCGGACCAGGATTACCGGGTCATCGAGGTTCCCATGGAGGAGGAGTGCCTCAAGATCGTGGACAACCCCAAACGGGGTAAGAACATGTTCATGCTGGGCCTCCTCTGCTACATCTACGACCGAGACCTGGAGCTGGCGGCGGGACAGATCGCCCACGCCTTCCGCAGGAAGGCTCAGGAGATCACGGACCGGAACGTGGAGCTCCTGAATGCCGGGTTCAATTGGGCGGCTCAGAACCTTGGGTTCGGGTATGATGTGGCACCCACCGGCGACGACCGTCCCCACGTGGTGATGAACGGGAACGAAGCCATCGCCATGGGAGGGGTTGCGTCAGGGATGGACTTGGCGGCCATGTACCCGATCACTCCTGCCACTTCGGTGTCCCACCACCTGGGCGAGATCTTCCTGAAATTCGGGGGGCTCCTCCACCAGGCAGAGGACGAGATCGCCGCGGCAGGGGTGGCCATCGGGGCGTCATGGGCCGGCAAATGCGCTTTCACGATCACGTCGGGCCCGGGTTTGGCGTTGAAGACCGAGTTCATCGGCTTGGCCATCATGACGGAGGTCCCGCTGGTGGTGGTGGACGTCCAGCGTGGGGGGCCCAGTACCGGCCTTCCCACCAAGGTGGAACAATCCGACCTTCTGGCGGCCATTTGGGGCCAACCCGGGGACGCTCCCCACGTGGTCATGTCGGTAGCCACCATCGAGGAGTGCTTCTACTCGATGGTGACGGCACGGAGGATCGCCGAGGCGTTCCGCTGTGTAGTCATGATCCTGACCGACGCGAACCTGGCCACGGGGGTTTCGCCCTTTCCAAGACCTCAGCTGGATCCATCCTGGGTTTCCCCGCCGCCTGATCTCTCTCCGATCCCCGAGGGCCTTCGGCCCTATGACTGGGATCCGGACACGGGTCTTTCAAAGCGGTTCATCCCCGGGGCGCCAGGTGGGATGCACACCCTCACGGGCCTGGCCCACGACGAGGGCAGCAAGGTGGCCTACACCACCGACGTGGTGCAGCGGAGCATGGACATGCGGAGTCGGAAGATGGCCGTGTTCCAGTCCACGCTGCAGCCTCCCAAGGTCAATGGAGACGAGGAGGGGGATCTCCTCGTCGTAGGGTGGGGGAGCACGAAGGGGGCCATCGAAGAGGCCGTGGATCGAGCCAAGGACGAAGGGCTCTCGGTCTCGAACCTCCACCTGACCTTCCTGTCCCCTTTGGAGCCCGGATTGAAAGAGATCTTCGGCCGATTCAAGAGGGTTTGCACGGTGGAGATCAACTACTCCGATGAGTTGGGACAACCCTACATCACCGAAGAGAACCGTCGGTATGGCCAGCTGGCTCTGATTCTCAGGGCCGCAACCCTTGTTGACGTGGATTGCTGGACCCGGGTGTTGGGAGAGCCCCTGAAGCCCGCGGATATCTTGAACGCGATCCGAGATAAGATGCCAGAAGGAGGTGCCTTGTGAGCAGCGCTTGTTCCCTTCTCCACCTTGCGGAGGAGGACGACCGCCAATTCAGCATGGGCGACTATGAGGCTGCCCTGGCCCGGTGGTGTCCGGGTTGTGGAGACCACTCGGTTCTCACCGCTGTCCAGCGCCTCTTGACGGAAGAACAGCTCAAACCCGAGGACACCGTCTTTGTCTCGGGCATAGGTTGTTCCAGCCGATTCCCCCACTACATGAAGACCTACGGGTTTCATGGGATCCACGGCCGGGCCCTCCCCGTCTCGACGGGGATCAAGCTTCACCGGCCGGAGCTGGAAGTCTTCACGGTTATGGGGGACGGCGACTGTGTGTCCATCGGTGCCGGGCATTGGATTCACGCCATCCGGTATAACGTGGACATCACTGCCCTTCTTCTGGACAACAACATCTACGGCCTCACGAAGATGCAGACCTCTCCCACCACCCCTCAGGGCGTCAAAAGCAATACCCAGCCCCAGGGGAGCTGGCTGCCGTCCCTGAACCCTCTCGAGGCCACCTTGGGGGTCTCAAACGCTTCGTTCGTGGCGCAGACCGCAGAGTGGATCCCGGCTCATCTCTACGCCACGCTCAAAATGGCCTACCATCACAAAGGCTTCTCTTTCGTGCGGGTGCTTCAGAGGTGTCCGGCCTATCTCCCCAAACTCTTCGAGGATGCCATTACCGACCCTGAGACCATCGAGCTGCTGGTGCACCCAGACGGCATCGAAGCCCAGGATCTGGTGGGGGCTTATGAGAATCGGGTTTATCACGATCCTTCGGACATCGATGCGGCCCGTCGGTTCGCCGAGGATCAGTCCAAGGTCCGCCTCGGAGTCTTTTTCCGGGATGAGTCCCGGCCCCGGTACGAGGAGACACGGCACCTGCCGACCCTCACCGCCGAGGAAAAGCTGAGCGTCCTGGAAGAGGAGTTCGACCGTTATGCCGTCTGACGAACGGATTGCCCAGGCCCTGGAGGCCCTCTCCGAGGCGAAAGAGTCCTTTTCTTCCTCTGTGGCCATGTCAGCAGAGGAAGTGCGGGGAATTCTGGAGCGCGAGCAGGGTGCCAATGAAAACCCCCAGGTACGGCTGGCCCACGAGTTGGGCCCCTTCGCGGCTGGGAGGATCGACCTGGAAAGGTTGGCACCGTTTGTGGGCGCCAACGAGAAGCTGGATGAAGACAAGCGAGCCGAAATACTCTCGGCCTATGACAGGCTTCTGGAGTTGAAGAAGACCGGGGACGAGCTGTTCACCACAAAGGTTCCCTTGGACGGCTACTTTCGTGGGACCGTTTTCTCCGCCCTCGGGAAAGCCGGCAGCGCTTTTGGGGCCGCCCGTTCTGTGGAATGGGCCCTCCATGACCTTGCTCCCCCGGAAGGCGTGGAGGATTGCCTGGAGCGGTTCCCGCCCGATCAGTGGAATAGCTCCGAGCGGAAATGGGCCCCACCGTTGGTGATCGAAGTGGAAGGCCAGGACCTCAGGCCAGCATCCCTGGCCGAGCTTCTGGAAGGCTCCCAGAAGATCGCGTTGGTGGTGAACGGGCCGGCCGCCCCGGCACCGCTGGTTCGGCTGATCACGCCGGGCGTCACCGTGATCCAGACGGACGATCCGGGAGAACTTGCTGTCCTGGGAGCGATCCCGGGTCCCGGAATCGCGGCGCTCATGCCCGAAGGCGCCGCGAAGTTCATGCACATCCCGGGTGCGGGGAAGGTGTTGGACGAACGCCTGACGGTGGGCCACCTCCCGGAAAAGGAGCCACAACGGGCTCTGGGTTCGATATCCGCGTTCCAGCAGGTCGAGGAGCTCAGGCAGTTGGCGTCGTTGACCGCGAGCGCCGAAACCGCCCCCACCGATTCCGCGGAGGCGGGCAGCGAGGAGCCGGTGATGGACGATGCGGGACAGCTGGCATCGTGGCTGATTCACCAGGCCAACTTCTCCGGCGCCTGAGGCAGCAGGAGACTAGGACGGAATGGACTTCTCACTGATCCTGACATCGGTAGCCATCTTGGGCGGAGTGGGGCTCACATTTGGAACCCTCATCGCCCTGGCTAACGCGAAACTCAAGGTGTGGGAGGATCCCCGCATCGACGCCGTGGAGGAAGTCCTCCCCGGGGCGAACTGCGGTGCGTGTGGCCTGGCCGGATGCCGGGCCTTCGCGGAAGCAGCCGTGAAGGGCGATGTGGCGCCGGCCGGTTGCACCGTCATGGGTGACGAAGATCGGGAGGATGTCGCTGCGGTTCTGGGTGTTGCTGCTGGGGAAGCGAACAAGTTGGTCGCCCGCCTGCTCTGCGCGGGAGGCACCAACGTGGCCACCTCCAAGGCCCGTTATTACGGCGTAGACAGCTGTGCTGCAGCGGTGGCGGTGACGGGAGGAGGGAAGGGCTGCACCTGGGGGTGTGTGGGTCTGTCGGACTGCGCCGTGGCCTGCGACTTCGACGCCATCACCATGGACCCGTTCGGGTTGCCTGTGGTGGATCCGGAGTTATGCACCTCCTGCGGGGACTGTGTGGATGCATGTCCCCTGGATCTTTTCGTGATCATGCCGCTGGATCACAAGCTCATCGTCCAGTGCAAGAATCTTTTGGATAGCGACGCCGCAGAGGAAATGTGCGCCGTTGCCTGTACCGCCTGTGCCCGTTGCGTTCAGGATGGGGCACCAGGCCTGATCGAGATCAAAAACGGTCTGGCCGTCATCGACTATGAACAGATCGAGAAGGCCAACCCTGAAGCCACTGCCCGGTGCCCCACGGGGGCAATTGTTTGGGTGGAGGGGGCCCAGTTTGCCTCCATACGCGAACTCGCAGGGAGCGAAGTAGGATGACCAGCCCGAAGAACAACGAGGGACAGCAGGCCTTCAAATACCCGGGAGCCCCCGAAGCCATGGACGGCAGTGAAGCCGTCGTCTGGGTTGAGACCAATGCCAGCGAAGGTGCTGGCGCCTACCCCATCACCCCGTCTTCCCAGATGGGAGAGGGGTGGGCCCTGGCCATGGCTGCGGGCTACACCAACGCCTACGGCCGCCGACTGATCTTCTTCGAGCCCGAAGGAGAGCACGCCGCCGCGGGTGTCACGGCGGGGATGAGCATGGTGGGGCTCCGGGCCGCGAATTTCTCCAGCGGGCAGGGCATCGCCTACATGCACGAGTCCCTCTACGCCGCCGCAGGAAAGCGCCTCACCTACGTCCTGAACGTGGCGGCTCGGGCCATGACCAAGCAGGCCCTGAACATCCACGCTGGCCACGACGACTACCACGCCGTGGACGATTCTGGCTTTTTCCAGGTTTTCGGGAAGAACGTCCAGGAGACGGCCGACCTGAACCTCATCGCCCACCGGACGGCGGAGCTGTCCCTCAATCCGGCGTTGGTTGCCCAGGACGGCTTCCTCACATCACACGTCATCGAGTCCATCCGGCTTCCTGAGCGGGAGCTTATTGAGGAGTACCTGGGCGATCCCGCGGACATCATCGAATCGCCCACCCCGGCCCAGCGCCTGGTCTTCGGCGAGAAGCGCCGCCGCATTCCGGAGATCTACGACCTGGACTATCCCGCCATGATCGGGACCGTCCAGAACCAGGACTCCTACGCCCAGGGCGTGGCGGCCCAGCGGCCCTTCTACTTCGACCATGTGGCCGATCTGGTCGATCAGGCCATGGAGGAGTACTACCAGCTCACGGGTCGGCGCTACGCTCGGGCCGTGGGTTACCTCCTGGAAGATGCCGAGTACGTTCTCATGGGGCAGGGCTCGGTGGTGTGCAACTGCGAGGCCGTTGCCGACCACCTTCGGTCCCAGGGTCTGAAGGTGGGCGTGTTGAACCTCACCATGTTCCGCCCGTTCCCCACCGACCTCCTCACCGCCATGCTGAAGGGGAAGAAGGGCGTCACCATCCTGGAACGACTGGACCAGCCCCCGGGCCTGGCCGAGATCCGCCCCGACGAAGTCCCGGACTTCTACTCCGGATCCTTCGGGATGGGGAGCCGGGACCTCCAGCCTGGGGACATCATCGCCGCAGTGGAGAACATGCTCCCTGAAGGGAAGCGGCAGCGGATGTTCTACCTGGGGTTGGACTTCGTCAGGAAGGGTACCCAGTACCCCAAGCTCCAGCTCTGGCAGGAAGAGCTGTTGGAGGCCTACCCCCACCTCGCCGAGCTGACCCTGGAGTCCACGGGGATCCTGGACCTCATGCCCGAGGGAGCCATCTCTATCCGGATTCACTCCATCGGCGGGTGGGGCGCTATCACCACCGGGAAGAACCTGGCCATGACCGCCTTCGAGCTGGCGGGTCTCCAGATTCAGGCCAATCCCAAGTACGGATCGGAGAAGAAGGGGCAGCCTACCAGCTTCTACGCCACCCTGGCCCACGGGAAGATCCAGCTCAACGGCGAGCTCCAGTTCGTGGATGCGGTCCTGAGCCCGGATCCCAACGTCTACCGCACCACCGACCCTCTTGCCGGCATGAAAGAGGGCGGGACCCTCATCATCCAGAGCGATATGACGCCTGAAGAGCTATGGGACTCCTTCCCCGCCGAGGGGCAGGAGACCATTCGCCAGAAGAAGATCAAGGTCTTCGGGCTGGACGGCTTCAAGATCGCTGCTGAGGAGGCTGGAAACCCGGACCTCCGCTACCGGATGCAGGGTGCGGCCTTCATGGGCGCCTTCTTCAAGGCTTCCAGATTCATGAATCAGGAAGGTCTGGACGAGGAGAAGCTCTTCGAGGGGATTCTGGACCAGCTCAACAAGAAGTTCGGGAAGCTGGGTGCCGCCGTGGTCCAGGACAACCTTCGGGTGATCCAGCGGGGCTATGAAGAGCTCTTCGAGGTGCCGGTGGCCACCGAGGTGAAGGAGGCCGTGGGGGCCGAAGGTGGCGTGGGTCCTATTCCAGGCCTCCTGGACATCGAGGGCCAGCAGTGGGGCATCGGGAATCAGGGACGCTTCTGGGAGCAGGTCTGCGCCTTCTGTGCCACTACAGGTGAGGACGGCATCGCCGATCCCTTCGCCGCCATCAGCGCCATCCCGGCCTCCACCAGCGTGGTCCGGGACATGACCAATATTCGCTTCGAGGTTCCGGACTTTATCGCCGAGAAGTGCACCGGGTGCAGCCAGTGCTGGGTCCAGTGCCCCGATACGGCCATCCCCGGTGTGGTGAACACCACGGAGCAGATTCTGGATGCCGCCATCCTCACCGCCATGAACGGGAACTCCTTGGACCAGTTCATGTCCATCTCCAAGAACGTGGCGAAGGAGGCCCACAAGCTCCTGAAGGGCGTGCCTTTCCACAACTTTGCCGACATCCTTTCCCAGGCTTACCAGAACATCCTAGACAAGCTGGGTTGGGACGCCGAGCGAAGGGCCGAAGTGGACAAGCAGTTTGCAGCCGTCTACTCGGTGGTGGCCGAGTTCCCCCTGGCCAAGACCACGCCCTTTTTCGATCTCCCGGAGAACGCGGAAAAGGGAACCGGAGGTCTCCTCTCCATCACGGTGAATCCCGAAGCCTGCAAGGGGTGCAACATCTGCGTCGAGGTCTGTCCGGAGAACGCCCTCATCACGGTGAAGCAGGACGAGGAGATCGTGGACCGGCTCCGGCGGAACTGGGAGATGTGGGAACGCCTCCCGGACACCGACGACCGCTACATCAACATCACCGACCTCGAGCACGGAATTGGGATCCTGTCGTCCCTGCTCCTCAAGAAGGGGAACTATCAGATCCTGGCCGGAGGCGACGGGGCTTGCATGGGTTGTGGTGAGAAGACGGCCGTGCACCTGCTCATCTCCACCATCGAAGGGGTCATGCAACCCCGGGTGGAGGCCTACGTCAAGAAGATCGATACGCTGGTCGAAGGCCTGGAGGAGAAGGCGAAGGGGCTTCTCCTGGGTGATGCCGAGTTCGATCTGCAGAGCCTGGCCGACGGAGCCGATGCCACCCTGAAGGTTAAGGACGAAGACAAGGGCCTCTTCGAGACCCTCCATAAATCTGTGAAAGAGCTCAAGGAGCTCCGCTGGCGGTACACCGAAGGACCCAGTGGTCGGGGCCGTTCCCACATGGCCATGACCAACAGCACCGGATGTTCCTCGGTCTGGGGAAGCACCTACCCGTACAACCCCTATCCCTTCCCCTGGGTCAACCACCTCTTCCAGGACGCTCCTTCGATCGCCATCGGCATCTTCGAGGGGCACATGAGGAAGATGGGGGACAACTTCATGGCCGTCCGAAAAGCGGAGCTCCTCTTCAACGACGAATACGACGAGGCGGAATTCAACCAGGCCTTCGTCGAATTCGACTGGCAGAAGTTCACATCAGAGGAGTTCGATCTCTGTCCGCCCATCCTGGCCATGGGAGGCGACGGAGCCATGCTGGACATCGGCTTCCAGAACGTCTCCCGTCTCCTGGCTTCAGGGAAACCCATCCGGGTGGTGGTCCTCGACACGCAGGTCTACTCCAACACCGGCGGACAGGCCTGCACCTCGGGCTTCACCGGCCAGGTGGCCGACATGAGCGCCTACGGGAAAGCCCATCACGGGAAGGAAGAGACCCGGAAGGAGATGGCTCTCATCGCCATGGCCCACCGGGGCGCTTACGTACTCCAGACCTCTCAGGCTTCCCCGGCCCACATGATCGAGGGGGTCATCAAAGGCCTGCATTACAAGGGGCCGGCGGTCTTCAACCTCTACACACCCTGCCCCGTAGAGCACGGTCTGGCAGACGAGCTGTCCCCCCACGCCGCCAGGCTGGCCCTGGAGTGCCGGGCCTTCCCCTTCCTGGTCTACGATCCCTCCGCCGGGAAGAGCTGGGCCGAGTGCATTGACTTGAATGGGAATCCGGAGATCGAGGCGGACTGGCCCTCCTACGAGCTCACCCACACCGACGAGGAGGGGAATACCCAGAGTCTGGAGCTGCCCCTGACGGTGGCGGACTGGGCGGCCACGGAGAACCGCTTCAAGAAGCAGTTCAAAGGGATCAGGCGGGACGCGTGGAACGACGACCAGGTTCCCTTCCACGAGTTCGTGGACATGCCCCTGGATGACCGCATCGGGAAGACGCCCTACATCAATGTCCTGGCGGGTGACGGGCATCTGGACCGGGTGGCCTGTTCCATGGAGATGGTCATGCTGGGCGAGGACCGGCTCCTTCACTGGGACCAGCTCCGTGAGTTGGCGGGCTACAAGGTGGCTCCTTCGGTCCGGGACCAGATCGCCTACGAGCTGGAGGACGATTTCGAGGCCAAGGCGACGGCTCTCCGGGCCGAATACGAGGCCAAGATCGCTGAGCTGAAGACCACGTATCCCCAGATCATTGCCCGGCGCATGGCGGAGGGGCTCATCAACTCCTCCCGAGGCGGGCAGGACACGGTGGGCGACGTGTTGAAGCGTGCCTCCAGCACGCCGGGTCTCCGGCCCGTAACCCTCACGGAGGAAGCCAAGGCCCTTCTGAGTGGGGATGGCGGTGGGGCGGCCGTGGCGGCACCGCCGGCTCCTGGCGAGGCAGCTGCCCCGGCGGAAGCGGTTCCGGTTGCTGCCCCCGCCGTGGATGACGACGAGGACGACGACTTGATCATGGAGCCGTACATCGAGACGGCTCGGTGCACCACCTGTAACGAATGCACAAACCTCAACAAGAAGATGTTCGCCTACAACGAGAACAAGCAGGCGTACATCAAGGATGCGAAGGCAGGAACCTTCGCCGAGATCGTTCAAGCGGCAGAGCGCTGTACTGCGAAGATCATCCACCCCGGTACCCCGCTGAATCCCAGAGAGCGGGACTTGGAGAAGTGGATCGAACGGGCCAAGCCCTTCAACTGATAGGAGCGGCCTGTCCGAGGCATGGAGTCGCACATGGCCCGGTCAGGCTCCTATTTAAATGTGGGATAAGCTGAGTTTCAGTCACGGCGTACACCCGCCGGAGCATAAGGACCGGTCCAGCGGTGTCCCCATACGGCGGATGCCGTTCCCGGAGGAGATAGTCCTTCCCCTCCGGCAGCATGCCGGGAAGCCCGCCCGCCTCTTGGTGAAAGTGGGGGACCGGGTTGAGCGGGGGGACAAGGTTGCCGAAGCCGACGGTTTTGTGTCGGTTCCCATCCACTCCTCGGCAGCCGGGGAGGTCGTTGGTATCGGTTGGTGGCCCCATCCGGATGGAAGCATGGCCGAGGCGGTTCGGATCAAGGTAGAGAAGTTCTCGCCTCAGATTCCCCGGCCGAGGGTGATTCCCCGTTGGGAAGGACTGGACCCGCAAGGTGTGGTAGCCGCTGTCCAGAAGGGTGGTGTGGTAGGTTTGGGTGGCGCTGCTTTCCCCACCCACGTGAAGCTTCTCCCTCCCAAGGATACCCCCATCGAGGTTCTTCTCATCAATGGTGCCGAATGTGAGCCCTTCCTCACTACCGACCACCGGACCATGGTGGAGTATCCCGATCGGGTTTGGTTCGGTGTCCGCATCATGATGAAGGCTCTCGATGTATCGCGGGCCGTGGTGGGAATCGAAAAGAACAAACCCGACGCCATCGAGATCCTGGAAAAAGCCAAGCCTGGGGATCTGAACGCGAAAGTCATCGGCCTCACGGTGAAGTATCCTCAGGGTGCCGAGAAGATGCTCATCAAGGCGGTGACCGGTCGGGAGGTTCCCTCAGGAAAGCTTCCCATGCACGTCGGCGCCGTGGTTCAGAATGTAGGCACCATCGCCTGTATCGCCGAAATCTTCGAGACGGGCCTTCCTCTCATCGAACGAGTCGTGACGGTGACGGGTCCGGGGGTGAACAAGCCAGGGAATCTCATCGTCCCGGTGGGAGCGAAGATCAAGGACCTTCTGAAGTTCTGCGGCGGCATCAAAGACAACGTTACGGAGGTTCTCTCCGGTGGACCCATGATGGGTGCCGCCCAGCCCGATCTGGACGCCCCGGCCACCAAAGGGGTCACCGGGATCGTGGTTCTCACAGACAAGGAATCACGGCCCAGGACGGTGTACCCGTGTATTTCTTGCGGTCACTGTCTGGACGCCTGCCCCATGTTCCTCAATCCGTCCCTCATGGGTAAGCTGTCGCAGACGGCCCAGTACCAGGAGATGACGGAGAGGGCGAACCTCTGGGATTGCATGCTCTGCGGGGCGTGTTCTTACGTTTGCCCCTCCAACATCCCCCTCTCGCAGATGTTCGGGATGGCCAAGTATCAGCTTGGCCGGATCAGGCGAAAGGAGGATGCCGCATGAGCGACCGGGATATGACCCTGTCGCCGGAAGAGCGCCTCCTCCTGACGGCGTCGCCTCACCTGAAGTCCCCGGACTCCACACCCAAGATCATGTGGAACGTGGTGGGGAGTCTGGTGCCGATTGTCCTGGTGGCTGTCTACTACTTCGGCCCGAGCGCCATACTGGTCATGGCCGCTGCCATCCTCGGCGCCCTTGCTGTGGAGTATCTGTTCGGCCCGAAGAGAAGTCTGTGGGACGGTTCGGCAGCCATCACCGGAATCCTTCTGGGCCTCTGCCTCCCGGCGGGCTTCCCCTTATGGATGGCCTTCTTGGGTGGGGCCTTCGGCATTGGCTTTGGCAAGCTTGTGTTCGGCGGGCTGGGGCAGAATCCCTTCAACCCGGCGTTGGTTGGACGGGCGTTCCTTCAAGCGGCCTTTCCCACGGCCATCACCACCTGGCCTAGACCGGACCTGGCGTGGAGTGCCTGGAGGGGGCCGAACTTTTCTTTCCCCTTGCTCACGGGTGAAGCCCCAGACGGCATCACCTTGCGCACGGGTGAAGTCGCGGACGGGATCACCGAGGCCACGCCTTTGGGAGCCTGGAAATTCGATGGGGAACTCACCGAGACCTTCGGCCTGGTGATCGGAAACACAGGGGGGTCTTTGGGGGAGACGGCGGGACTCCTGATCCTGCTCTGTGGAGGGTACCTGGCGGTAAGGAGGTACCTGAATTGGCGCATTCCGGTCGGGATCTTCGCGACCGTTTTCGTGTTTTCCGAAATCCTCTATCTCATCAATGGCGAGGCTTTTCCACCGCCCTTCTTCATGCTCTTCTCCGGTGGCCTAATGCTGGGGGCGATGTACATGGCCACCGATATGGTGACGTCCCCGGTGACCAATCTCGGCAGTTGGATTTTTGCCGTCGGAATCGGGTTGATCGTTGTCCTGGTCCGGGTCTGGGGAGGACTCCCGGAAGGCGTGATGTACGCCATCCTTATCATGAACGCTTTCGTGCCATTCATCGATCGTGCCACTCAGCCGAAGGTGTTCGGCCACATCCCGCCCGAAGAGAAGGCGGAGGAGGCCACGGCATGAGCGACGAGATTCGAAAGAACGGCGTGGCTCCCCAGGAGGGCAAGGAGGAGAAAGACCTTCCCCATCGTGAAGAGGTCATGCCCAAGGACCACGAAACCTACACGCCCCAAGGTGGGGGGGCGGGTACCGGGAGTGGCCCGATACAGGAGGTGGCTGCCGTTGGGGACTCGAGGGTGGAATCACCCAAGAAGAAGTCGGAGGCTGTCACGCTTCACCTCGTGGGCCCCGAGATCGCCACGGCCGAGGCCATGGGGCTGACGGAGAGCGCCGAAGGTGGAGCAGGACCAGGCGCCGCCCCGGAAAGACCAGAGGTCTCGTCGTCACGCCTCCTGATGACCCTGGGGCTTGCCGGGGCCATCGCCGGCGCACTCCTGGTCTTCGTCTTCCTTTGGAGCGATCCCCTGATCCAGGCGGAGAATGCCAGGATCCTCCGGGTGGCCATCAACGAAGTGCTGAAGGGCCCGGACCACTTCGAGAAGCTGTTTGTTCTGGATGGGGAGCTGACCACCCAGGTGCCGGAGGGAGCGGACACCCTGGGCAGGGTCTTCCTGGGCTACGATCAGGATGGAAACCCGATGGGGTTCGCCGTGGTTGCCGACGGTTTTGGTTTCCAGGACATCATCACCGTCATCTTCGGCTACGATGCCGGTGCCGCTCAGGTTCTGGGGATGAAGATCCTGAACCAGAAGGAGACCCCGGGGTTAGGGAATAAGATCGAAGACCAGCCTTTCGTGGGTGAGTTCGACGGGGTGGATGCGCCTCTGGACGGTGTAAAGCCCGACCGCAACACGGGGGCTTCGAATCAGGTGGATATGATCACCGGGGTCACGATTTCGTCCAAGGCGGTGATCCGGATCATCAACGAGCGGATTGCGGAGATGGGGGACCTCCTGGCCGCCTACGAACCTTCTGGGGCTGGACCCACTGGGGCAACCGCCGGCGGAGGGTCAGGGGGCGAGGAGGAAGACCGATGAGAGCGACCACTCCTCAACAGGATTTCATCCGTGGAGTCTGGGATGAGAATCCGGTTCTCATCCAGCTTCTGGGTCTTTGTCCGGCGCTGGCCGTGACGAATACGGTTCTCAACAGCCTGGCCATGTCAGGGGCTACTCTCTTCGTGCTCTTGGGTTCGAGCCTGTTCATCTCGACGCTGAAGAAGGTGATCCCCTACGAGGTCCGGATTTCCACCTACATCCTCATCATCGCGACTTTCGTCACCATCGTGGATATGGCCCTTCATGCCCAGGCGCCTTCGGTATACAGGGACATCGGGAACTTCATCCCCCTCATCGTGGTGAACTGCATGATCCTGGGGCGGCAGGAGGCCTTCGCTTCCAAACGCCCAGTGGGACGGGCCCTGCTGGATGCCCTTGGGACCGCCGCCGGATTCACCATCGCCATGCTCATGATGGGGACCTTCCGGGAGGTGGTGGGCAGCGGGACCCTCTTCCAGGACACTCGATGGGCATTCAACGTTTTTGGTCCCAACTATGAACCCTGGGTGGTGATGATCAGTCCTCCGGGTGGCTTCTTCACCCTGGGCTTCATTCTGTTGTTCCTGGGTTGGTGGGAGACCCGAAAAGCACAGAAGCGGGAGATCCGGCACTGGCCCCATAGTGTGAGGGTGACGAGCCGGAAGGAGGCGGCGTGATGGATAAGAGCATCGGCGACCTCTTCCTGATCCTCGTCTCGGCCATGTTGGTCACCAACTTCACCCTCTTCTACTTCCTGGGGCTCTGCCCTTTCATGGGAGTTTCGGCAAAGGTGGAAACGGCCCTCCGTATGGGTTTGGCCAACATCTTCGTCATGACCATCACCTCGTTGGTGGCGTCCTTCCTGAACCAGTTCGTCCTGCCCCACGCCCCGTATTTGCAGACCATTTCCTTTATCGTGGTCATCGCGTCCCTGGTGCAGATCGTGGAGATGACCATCAAGAAGTTCAGTCCCACGCTCTTCAGGGAACTGGGGATCTTCCTTCCCCTGATTACCACGAACTGTGCGATCTTGGGACTGGCAGGGTGGCAGACTGGCCTGGGGTACAGCTATGTGGACGGCCTCTTCTACGCACTGGGGGCCGGTTTCGGGGTGACGCTCGCACTGGTCCTCATGGCCTCTATACGGGAGAAGATGGAGTTGTCTGACGTTCCGGCAGTAGCCCGGAACATGGGCCTTGTTTTGATTATAGCCGGGACCCTTTCCCTGGCTTTCATGGGGTTTTCAGGATTGTTTACCTCATGACGATGTTAGCTGGCATCATCGGGGCCGCGGCCCTGTTTGCCCTGTTTGCCTATACGGCTACCTGTGGCGGCACTCGCCTGGAAACCGGAGAGAGCCGCCAAGGAGAGGAAGACTCCCTGGGTCCCTGCTCTCTTCAGGACGAGTGCGATGGGTGTGGACCTACCGGGAAGGGTGACGGATGGTGGCCGAGAGACGGCGTGAAAGACGGAGATCGAAGATGACGGTTGAGAATCGGAAGCAGCCCCTGCCGAGCCGGAGGGACTTCATCTCTCTCGGGATCGGGGCCTTCGTGGTCGGGACGATTCCTCTTGCAGCCCGAGGGCGGAAGCGCCTTGTTCGGAGGACTCTCCCCGTTATGGGGACCTTCGGGGAGGTGGCTGTGGCCCATAAGGACCAGAAGTATGCCCAGGGGGCCATCGACGCGGCCCTCCAGGAGCTCCAGAGGGTGGAGTCCACCCTGACCCGCTTTCGCCCCGAGTCGGAGATCGGGCGAGCGAACCTATCGGCGTTCTCAGGCCCCCAGGAGGTGTCCGCCGAAACGTCCGTTGTCCTTCAGGCATCCCTCCGTTGGGCAGACGTTACAGGGGGTGCTTTCGATCCCTGTCTGGGTCGGGCTGTGGAGTTCTGGGACCTGGGGAACCGGACACGACCACCGGAGGCCCAAGAGGTCCATCGCTTCGCCCAGCGCGGCCTCTTCAAAGCCCTCGAGCTCGGAAAGAGCGGGGGAAAGAACGTGGTGGTCTTCCACGAGAAAGACATGGGAATCGACCTAGGCGGCATCGGAAAAGGCTACGGCGTCGATCGAGCAGTGGAGGTACTCCGTTCCTGGGGTATCCGGAACGCCTTGGTGAACGTGGGTGGCGATCTGTACGCGCTGGGCGGCTCTGAGGACGGGGATCCCTGGAAGGTGGGAGTCCGGGACCCGGACGATCCAGGGGCGTTGGTCACGACCCTGCCCCTGACCGACAGGGCAGTCGCCACCTCCGGCGATTACCATCAGTTCTTCGAACATGCCGGCAAGCGGTATCACCACCTCCTGGATCCCACCACCGGCGCTCCCTCGGAGGTGGCCTTCCGCAGCGTGACCGTCGCCGCCGAGTCCTGCATGGATGCTGACGCTGGTGCCACCACGGCGTTTGTTGCGTCAATTGATGAGGCTCCGGCCATGATGTTCCAGGTGGCTCCGGCCTCGGAGGTCGTCCATAAGGTGTGAAGGGTGGAGCGGCACAAGAGCTTGGGCTCGTGGGTAACAGAAAATCCGGACCCCTTGTCCGGCTCGAGGTGCCGAGAGAAGCGGGGGAGGTAACATGAAGACCCAGAAGGCGTATTGCTCTGCCTGCGATCGACAGGTGGAAGTGGTAGTCCCAGAAGACCTCCCTGAAGGATCTCTCCCTTTGGCGCATGATCCTTCAAGCTGTATCTGTCTGGAATTCGGAGAGTCCTGTACCGGTTCCCTCTGCCCGCTTTTCGAGGTTCCGACGGGTCGGATGGAGGAAAATTACCGCCGGATCGTGAGGGAGATCCGGGAGGGGAAGGGTGGAAATGGGGACGGCGGGGATGGGAAGAGTGAGGGCTAGGCACTCATGACCGACGAAAGAGAAATTCGGACCACCTTCTGCACCCACTGTACGAAAGAGGTGAAGGTAGCCGTGTCCCCGGGAACCCCCCGGAACGGTCAGGCGAACCTTCAAGAGTCCGACGAGGTCGTGTGTCTGGATTTTGGGGACAAGTGCGACGGCGACGTGTGCCCCCTTTCCCAATACCGACCCGTGGTCATGGGCGTAAGGCTAGCCCGGAGCGGTCTCCGGGAGGAGTGGACCACCATCCGGGCCCAATGTGAGGGCTGCGGCTTGGTTGGGGACCTCAAAGTGCTGGACAGAGAGCACGCATTCTGCGTTCTCTGCGGGACCACCAACACCTGGATGATCTTGGAGTTCGATAACAAGGGGAAGGTGGCGGTGACAGGGAGGAAGGACGGGTAGGTTCTGACGGGGCTGCAGAATATCCCTGTGAGGAATTCCTGGGGCGGCCGGGTAGGCCGCCCTTCTCTTCTTGTACCGGGAAGGGTACAAGAAGGACCCAGAAGGGTTTGGCCGGATCATTCGAGCCAAGCATTCGAGGCCCCTTCCAGTGGTCCTGAACCGGACCGAGGTCCGGTCCATTTTGGAGAAGATGGACAGGGTGCCCCGGACCGTAGCCCTCCTCTTGTACGGATCAGGCCTGCGGATTGGGGAAGCGCTGAAGCTGCGGGTGAAGGATGTGGACCTGGATCGACGCGAGTTGTTGGTCCGAGGCCCAAAGGGAAACCGGGACCGGGTCACCATACTGCCCCAGTCCTTGATCGAGCGAATGAACGAGCGCATGGAAAACGCGGCCCTGGTCCTGGCGCAGGACAGAAAGAGAGGAGCGAACGGAGTGGCCCTGCCGGAGGGACTTCGACGGAAGTACCCGGGAGCCCGTCTTGAACTTCCATGGCAGTGGGTCTTTCCTGGCGCCCGCCATACCCCTGCCCGGCACCCCAACGAGTCGTTCCGATATCCCATGCATCACACCCAGGTCCAAAGGGCGTCCCGGGAAGC
>JBDHGR010000085.1:0-11966 GCA_039589815.1 Gemmatimonadota bacterium
GGGGCACGTTCCGACCTGGAACGTGCCCCCCGCCCTGCTTCAGGTCCTTCCTTCCTTCTCAGTCTTCCTGAATCGAGAAGGATCTAACCTGCCCGCCCGCGGTACCGCCGGAGCAGCCGGTTGAACTTGTCATCCCACGGGACTTTCTCACCCCTGATGAACATGGTTTCAACCTGGCTCGTGTACTCCACCGGGTTCCCCGTCGTGATGAGGAGGTTTGCGACCTTCCCTTCCTCAATGCTCCCGAGGCGATCGTCGACACCCAGGAGTCGCGCCGCATCAAGGGTCAGTGATCGCAGTGCCTTGTCCATGGGTAGTCCGAAAGCCACGGCCATCCCCACTTCGTAGGTGAGGCTGAAGACGTTCGCGGCCCCACCGGAATAGATCGCGAAATCGACTCCCGCTTCGTGCAGCAGTGCCGGAGTGGCATAGTGGATATCGTACGGTTCCTCCCGTCCGGGCGTGGCGTGGACCCCGCTGAAGAAGAGCTTCACGTCGTGCTCTACCAGGAAGTCGGTCATCTTCCAGGCCTCCCGGCCTCCGCGGATGAGGTATCGAAGACCCATCTCTTCCGCGAATTCCACGGCTGTTTTTATGTCGTCCTCGCTGGAAGCTTCGAAGATGACTGGGGCTTCACCGGTGACCACCGGGATCAGGCCATCCATGCGGACATCCCAATCGAAATCAGAGAGCCCGCCCCCCTCGGCCATCTCTACCCGTGCGGCGTAGGCCTTTGCTTCAAGGAAGTAGGTTTTCAGATCCTCGGCCCGGTCTTCGGACCAGTTGACCCGGAGGCCGATCCGTTTCTCTACGGCCATTGCCTGGGGAGTCCACCCCCAGAGATCTATCATGCTGTCATAGCCTGGGATCGGTGCACCCCGGCCGTTCAGGCCCGTCACCACCGTGGTGAAACCGCCCACCCGCTGAACTCCTAGCATCTCACTGCTGTGATCCATGCCGATGTAGGCTTCGATGTGGGGGTTGTATAGTCCGAGCTCGAAGTTGTCGACGGGGCCGGCCATTCCTCCGGCTTCCTGCAGGCCCAGGCCGGTACCCCCATCGATGAGCCCGGGATAGACGAACTTCCCTGATGCGTCGAACCTTTCCACGCCTGCCGGGATGGTGACGCCGGTACCGACCGATGTGATGGTTCCGTCCTGAACGAGGACCGTGCCGTTGGGGATGGTTTCACCGGATACCGTTACGACGGTTCCGCCTGTGATGGCGTAGTCGTCTTGTTGGGCCTTTGCGAATCCTGGTTGCGCAATGATCAGTGCCAGGGCCAAGGTCCCGGCCGCGCGTCGTGTGGTCCATGCTTTCATGGTCACGTCTCCCTTCGTGCCGGGGTTCATGGTGTCTCCTTTCCGCCGTCCGGATCGATGACCCAAGTTGCGGCGACGTCGGTTTTGCTCCGATCGAAGTAGATCTCGCCTTCAATGATCGTCATCTCGACTCGGGTTGGGGTATGGAGGGGATAGTGGCTGAAGATGGCGATGTCGCCGTCCTTTCCTACCTCGATGCTTCCCACCAGGTGGTCGATGCCGAGATTCAGGGCGGCGTTGATGGTAATCATCTTCAGACATTCGTTTTCTGGAACGCCACCGTACTTCACGGCCCGGGCGGCCTCCTGATAGAGGCGGCGGACCCGTTCGGACGAGTCTGAGTTTATGGAGGTTCTGACACCGTTCTCGTAGTGGATGAGCATCTTGTAGGGGATGGCTTCGTAAGCCTCGATCTTGTAGCCCCAACTATCCGCGAACACACTCGTCGCCCAGCCGTACCGCGCCAACTCGGGCGCGATTTTGTAGCCGTCCAGGGCATGTTCGAAGACACCCCCCGGGATGTCAAACTCTTGCGCGACCTCCATCATCATCGCCATCTCGTCGGCGCGGTAGCCGTGGACCCGGAGGATGGTCGTTCCCTCTAGGGCCCCCACCAGCGCCTCGAGCTGGAGGTCCCGTTTTGGGGGGAGGGGAGCGAGACCACGTGATCGCCGGTTCGCCCGGTCCCATGCCTCCTGCTCGACCTCGTAATCCTCCCAGGCATCCTTGTAGTTCTGCGCCCGCTGGAACGACTCCCGCATCACCTCGGCCACCCCCGACCTGCTGCGGGGATACCGAGTGGGGGTGTCGGAGGAGGACCGGCGTACATTCTCACCGAGGGCCAGTTTGAGAGTGATGGGGGCTTCCTCGATGACCAAATCTTCCCAAGGTCGTCCCCACTTGAGCTTGATGGTCTCATTCTGCCCGCCGATGGAGTTTGCCGAACCGTGCATCGTGTGGATGGTCGTGATGCCGCCGGCCAGAGCGGTGAAGAAGGCGGGATCGTCGTGCTTGATCACATCAGCGATGCTCACCTCGGGAACCACCGATCGCGATCCCTCGTTGATCCCGCGGTCCACTCCCATGTGGGAATGGTCGTCGAGTATCCCCGGCATCACGAATCGCCCCTGGGCATCGATGACCCGAACCCCCTCCGGGGCCTCCAGGTTCTCACCGATCTCGGCGATCTTTCCGTCCCTGATGAGCACATCGGTGTCGGGCAGAGCCCCGTTGGTGATCGTGATGACCGTACCACCGGTGATGAGCAGATCCTGTGCCGACGCCGGCATCGACCATAACAATGTCACCCCGAGGGTCAGCACCAGAACGTTGACCGCCGATCGTATCGACTCTCTGCCTGAAGTCATCGTCCGACCCTCCCTTCGCCAGTCAAATCCCCAGGGTCCCGTTTTCCCGTGAAGTCAGCGGTTCCCAGGGGTCCGAGGGTGAGAGAGCCTTTCATCTCATCGCCCTCGATAGTGGCCGTGAGGCTGACTGCGCCCATCTCGGGGATCGATCCTGTCATTTCCAGCTCTCCCTCCGTGTACGTCCCTTCGAAATCGATGGATTGGCCCTCGACGGAGAGCTCCCCGGTCACCGTCTCCCCTTCCTGGGTGAGGACGAAGGTCCCTTCGGCCGATTCCCCGCCGAAAGACATCGTAACGGTCCATGATCCGCCGACGGCTCCACCGCCTCCCTCAGAGGGTGGTTTCGGTTTTTCGAAGGTCTCCTTCCGACCGTCCACGAACACGTGGGCCACGTAGGCCTCTCCGTCGGTGAAGATGTTGCCACTGGTGACGGTGAGGTTGGCGATCTTCCCTGGCTCCAAGGTTCCCAGAACATCGGCCACGCCGAAGATGGTAGCAGGAGTGATGGTAAGGGCTTTCAGCGCCTCCTCGGCGGGGAGCCCCGCCTCTACGGCGAGACGGAGGTTCTTAACGAAATCGCTTGGGTCCGACATTCCCCCGGTGGCCAGTGCCAACGGGACCCCAGCCTGGAAGACGGACGCCGGGTTGGAGTGGATTGCCGCCTTGTCACGGTCGTCCAGCTCCTCCTTCTCCTCTTTGGTGAGGTTCTTGTAGGCCCGGTCGAACTGGTATCCGGTGACCTGATTGGGTGAGGGGAAGTTGAGGGAGACAAGCACGGGGACCCCCGCTTCCCTGATGAGCTCGGGAACACGGAAAGCTTCAACCGCGCCGGCGATCCAATAGTCGAGGTTGTACTCGGCCGCGAGTTTTCGGAGGCGCTTGAAGTCATTCTCGATCTGAACGATGCCCATGACCGGCCCCTCACCCTTCGCAACGGGGATGAGCGCTGCCAGGTTCGGATCGGCCGGCGGGCGGGCCATGGATCTGGGATCCTGGCGGTACCTGTCCTGAAGAAGGTCGTGATACGAGGCGTCGATGAGGGTCTGCCGCTGGTATGCGACGACTGCCATCAGTGTGCCTGGATAATCGTTCTGTCCCTGGTACCCCATGACCTGGATCACGGGGGCTTTTACCGTCATGGATCGGACATCATCACCCATGAGGTTCATGAGGACCGCTTGTCCTCCGAAGACGCCGTCACTCCGGGCGATGAGGGCTGACGTCAACCCTTGTTTCCGGTAGTCGGCGAGGTCGTCGGAGGCCGGGTCGAAGAACTCCGTAGCCATTTGATCAGCGATGTTGCCGGCGTGTTCCCTCTCGTCGCGTTCCGGCAAAGCCAGCCCGGCCTGAGAGAATGCGTCGATGAACCCCGGATAGACCGTCAAGCTGTCGCCATCGATGAGAACCGCGTCGGCAGGGGGGCTCACATCGGCTCCGAGCGCCTCGATGAGGCCCCCTCGCAGGACGATGGTTCCGGTCTCTACGACCTGACCGGCGAGCGTCACAAGACGTGCGTTGGTTATGGCGTACGTCCGGCCCTCGTATTGGGCCGAGACATCAGAAGCGGTGGCGAGGAACAAATACGCAAGGGTAGGAAACAGCAGGCGGATCACTCTCGGGAGCATCGACCGATCCCGTCTGAAGCAGGGTCTCGGCATAGGATATCCCTCCTTTGACACTGATCAGGGAACCGCTGGAATGCCGAGCCTAGAGTGCGGTCGGTCCAGTGTCAACGGTGGGGAAGGGTACCAGCTCCTACTCAAAATTTTCTCGCAAAAAAACATCAAGCTTGACATGTGTTCCCTGTCAAGCATAGAGTGAATCCCTCGGTCGTGAGTTGCTGGACTGCCGACCCGAGGCCACCTCGAACAACGACAAGACGCCGCCCAAGGTCAGGCTCTTCCCGCACACCGGAACACGGGTTGACGCCGATCGCGGGTAACCCAATGGGAGGGACAGCATGGACCGTCGCGAATTCTGTCGTTCAGCCATAGCAGCCGGCGTCGCAGGCTCCATTCCTTGGGTATCAGGATGTGAAGCTAGGGCGCCCGATGCGGCTCAGGCAGACACGAGCATTGCAGCAGTCACCCTGGACGGAGCCGAGATCGAGTTGGAAAGGGCAGCGGTATCCGAACTCGGCGAGAGTTTGACGGGCTCGGTCCTGCTGGCGGGCCATCCTCAATACGACAGTGCGCGGAAGATTTGGAACGGTATGCACGACAAACGGCCGGCACTGATCGTGCGCTGCCTGGGCTCCGAGGATGTGAGCCTGGCCGTGACGTTCGCCCGGGAGCGGGAGATGCTCCTCGCCGTTCGGGGCGGTGGTCATAGCTGGCCAGGCAAATCCGTATGTGACGGCGGCATGATGATTGATCTCTCGCAGATGAATTCCGTGCGAGTGGACTCTGAAGGGAGGCGCGCCCATACCCAAGGCGGGGCCCTGTTGGGCGGGCTCGACATGGCCGCACGGGAGCATGGGCTGATCACGACGGCTGGGGTCGTGTCCCATACCGGGGTAGGCGGTTTCACCCTCGGAGGTGGATTCGGCCGTCTCAACCGGAAGTTCGGTTTGACCATCGACAACCTCAGATCCGCCGAGATCGTTACGGCCGACGGCCAGATCCATCGGATTAGCGATGAGGAACAGCCCGACCTGTTCTGGGCCATCCGGGGCGGCGGCGGCAACTTCGGCGTCGTGACGGAGTTCGAGTACCAGCTCCATCCGTTCCCCCTCGAGGTACTGTCCGGAAACATCGTTTGGCCGATTGAGCAAGCACGCGAGGTGCTGGATTTCTATGGGGACTGGTACTCAGGCCTCTCAGACGACCTGTATGTCGGCCCCGCCATGATGACGACTCCGGAGGGCCAGGGAGTTTTGGTCATGGAGATCGTATACGCCGGTGACCCCGACGCCGGTGAGAAGGAGCTTGCTGGACTGTATGGCATCGGTCAGCCCATGGAGAATGGCGTCGACCTCCAGGATTATATGGTCATGCAAACTCAGGAAGACGCCATGGCCCATCACGGCATCCGTTCGTATGCCAAGAATGGGATGGTCAGGGAGATCACGCCGGCCTTCATCGACGCGATGATCGAAGCGTATAAGCCCGATCCTCGGGTGGCCTTGTTCTCGCACACATCAGGAGGAGCGGTCGGTCGCGTGGATGAGCTCGCGACTGCCTTCCCCCATCGCAACGCGGAAACCATGTTGGTGTTCGCCAGCCTGTGGAATGACCCTGCAGAGGATGAGGAGGCCATCGCCACCACCCGCGAGTGGCACAGCCACCTCGAGCCGTTCACAGGGGGATACTACCAGAACATTGAATGGGAGATCGACGAGTCGGCTCAGGGTAATTATGGACCCGCTTACCAGCGCCTTGCTCGGGTGAAAGGACAGTATGATCCAATGAACCTGTTTCGCCTGAACAGCAACGTACGACCGGTGGTCTGACTTCAGGTTCTCTCAGTACGGTCTAACCTCGAGAGCCGGTTGAGCAGGAACCGCCCGCCGCCGGAGGCGAGGAGGAACTCGCCCGATCCCTGCTCCATGGATGTGGACCAGGGCAGCGAGTCAAGATCCGTGTGCATCTACGTCAATTCCGCTTGTTCACACCCCTAAGCGCACCCAGAATCAACCGTACCGCAGCCTGGCGTGAGAGGTGGTCCGGGTCCCTCGGGCCGTACGGGGTGGACGCAATACCGATGGCCGCTGCTTTCGGGTAGGTGAAGATCAACTCGAGACAGTCTGCCAGTTCTTGGCTCGTTGGGCCGTCCGGCGCCGTTAGGCCGTGTCCGAGAACCTCTTCCGGAGCGAGGACATCCATGTCGATGTGGACGTAGATCACATCGGTCAGACTGCTCAGACGTTCCATCTGTGCTTGCACGTTCAGCGATATCGTCCTGATATCGTCGGTGGAGATGATCTCGATCTCCAAACGGTCGATGAGTTCTTTTTCGCGGGGATCTGTGTCACGCACGTCGGCCAGCAGGATGTAGCTTGGAGGCAGTGGGGGGTCGAGGCCGGTTATCAAGCGGTTGTTGTCATTGTAAAGGCCAGCGGACAACGCTACATCCATGCCTCCATACATACCGCTGAGGGTCGTCTCGGGGGTATTCACGTCCGCATGGGCATCGAAATAGATCAGGCCGACCCTATGAGGGATGTTTGCCGCTAGATGATAGGTCTGCTCCTCCCGGCCCGGCCCCATGTTTTGCAGTCCGGAAAGAACCCCGGGAAGATCGCTACAGCTTCCCAACAGTGCGACGTTGAAGTACTCGTTTTTTCCATTTACCGAGATGAGGTCAGCCAGGTGTCTACTGACCAGAGCCTCCCTCGCCCAGCCTCTGTAGGCAGCTTCCGTCTCCGTGAGGTCGAAGGTCTCGTTCTGAACTATGGTGCCGCCCAGAGCCGTGATACTGTCGATCAGGCCCTCTGCCAGAATGCTCTCGGAGGCCATGAAAGGGTTCCTGACGATGGCGACGTCCACCCGCCCCGTTTTCAAGTATTCTTGCGCAGGGACTACCTTCGTGTGCGCCAATAGCAGGCACACAATAATCCACCAGGTTTTCTTCATCATCTGGGTCATCTGTTCCGCACACCCCCTATCGCTCCCTCTATCAATCGGTACGCCGCTCTCAGGGAGATCTCGTCGGCATCATTGGGCAGCCCAGCGATCCCGATAGCCGTGGCCTTCGGGAACGCGAACACTTTCTGGAGGAAGACAGCCAACTCGTGACTCGAAAGGCCATCATGAGGGGAGGCGGGCAGATCGGGCATTTCGGTGCCCAAAAGAACGCTCAGATCCACGTGAACGTAGATGACATCCGTCAGGCTACTGAGTCGCTCCATCTGCACCTCGACTGCTTCGGGCCGGCTCCTCATCTTCTCAACCGAGACAACCTCGATAAAGGAATTGTCGATGGCCAACTGCTCATAGGGATTCGTGTCTTGAACGCCGGCCATGACGATGTGTTTGGTGGAAATGGGTGGATCGAGGCCGGCTTGTCGCCGGAGCATCGTATTCGATAGTCCCGCAGCCACGGCCACATTCATGCCACCCATGTCGCCTTCCATGGAAGTATCGGGCGTATTGAAATCACCGCGCTCGCTTATCCATACCAATCCAACTTTCAGCGGCTTGCTCTCGCCGAGGCGGGGCAACCCGAGAATGTCCCGGCCCCTGGTGTCCTGAAGCGGTTGCCGGTCTGGTCCCAGGTGCTGTAGGCCAGCCAGCATCCCCACCATCGACTTGCTGCCCGACAGGAGCCCGATAAAAAAATGCTCGCCCTGATCGGATTCGTAGATGATTCTGCCCAGAGTCCGGTTGGTCAGGGAAGCACGATTCCACTCTCCGTATTCCCGTTCCAGATCAGGGGGCATCTGAACGGTCGTGATCCGGGCCACGTCGCAGTCCATGTCCTCCAGCAGTTCCTGGATGCCTCCGGACAATAAGAGCCCAGGACCCTCCACCAGCTCAGGGCCAGTTCTGGTATCGGAATACGGGTCGGCCACGATAACCACGCTCACCCTGCCAGATGGGTCGATGTACCGCTGAGCGGAGACTTCCAGAGGAAAGAGCAACAGGACCGAAACAACGACGCAGCTACATCGCACCATCGCGTCCCCACAGATTCTCACACGTGCCTCCTCAACCTGGATTCTCAGTTCATTTCCACAGAATAGGCGAGCCGCATACCAATTGCCACCGCCCCTCGGTTCGAGGTGCGGTCTCTCTTTTTGCGCCGGAAGACAGTGTGTGGCAAGTGTTTGGAATTCGCCCTCTGCAGGTCGGGGGCCGATCCTCCACCGGAGGAAGAGTCATGATCTTTCCCCTTTAGGGAATCCATCGTGGACGAAGAGGATAAAGGCCTCCGGCCCGAGTCGGACCGGCAGGCTCCGGCTGGCCTATGAGTCGGGCGACGGCACCACCGAGATGGCATACACCAGGAGTCGCAGGTCCCACTTTTGGATTTGCTTCTCACACGTCATACCGATCTTCTCTGCGACCTGAATCGAGGCACGGTTCTCCGGCTCTATCGTGGATATCAAACGGGTCATACCGAGGGATCCGAATGCGTAGTCACGGGTTGCGGCGGCGGCCTCGGTTGCCAAACCACGCCCCCAGTATTCAGGCGTGAGTCGATAGCCTATCGCGATCTCAGGAGAACCGTCGACTTCGTCGTACCGAGCGAGACCGCAGTAGCCAATAAGGCGGTCATCAGCCTTGTGGATCAGGGCCCAGCGCCGGTAGCCCCACCGCTCCGCGGAATAATCGACCTGGCAACGCTCGAGAAAGGCTTTCGTGCGATCCAGATCCCACGGGCCGCTGGTCGAGAACTCCATTACCCGCGGATCAGCCATGATCGAAGCGAGGTCATCGAGGTCCGAAAGCTCGAACTCCCTCAGTACCAGTCGATCTGTCTCGGCGATCAAAGCAAGGACATGTCCGCTTAGTACTGCAGTACCTTCGTCGGCAGTGCACGGGGCTGCATCAATTTGAATATCGGCATGATGGATGGTCCGCTCCCCTCTCTCGGGGGCCGGGGCAGCAGGGCGTCCATCGCGTTCCAACGCACGACGCTATCGTTCGTTTCCGGCTCCAGGAGATGCGCGGCCACGCGTCCCATGATCTGTCCCGTCCTAATGATGAAGGTCCCTTTCGGGAAGGTCTGCGTCCAGGTGATGGTCTCGTCGGCCAGCAGCACGGTCACCGCGGCCGGATGATCGTATTCCGTATTGTGTTCAATCCCTTCAAGCTGGTATGCCTCGATTTCAATGTCGGTTTCCTCCTGCAGCACCTCGATCAGGACATTTTGGTTTTTCAGCATCTCCATCGCATTGACCGCGTTGGGTTCGAGAACGTAGGCATACGGCCGCTTCCGTTCTTTCAGGACGACCGACCTTTTCTGCAGTCTCCCCGTTACAGGGACTAGTGTGGGATTGTCACGGGGACCCATGGCGTAGTCATATGACACATACCAGTCTTCGAGCCCGTATTCCACCTGAACAGGGATCATCCCCTGCGCGTTCTGCCCCATCTCGATGGTCTCGAAACGAGCGCCGTTCACCACCTCGAACAGCCGGTTCTTATGTTCGATGGCGTACTGCAAAACAGCCTTGAACGAAACCAGGCCGGTGAGTGCACCGGTTTGACGGTCTTGGCGCGGAGATTCGAACAAGATGCCGACATTGTTGATGAACGCCGCGTAATTCCGGCTTATTCGCGGATCAAATCCGCCGCCGCTCCATACGGTGCTGTCCTGTCTGCTCGCACCCGAATACCAGAACGAACGGTACCCTGCCTCTTCATTCTTTCTGTCCACATAAGGGAAGATCTCGAAATCGCACAGGTCGGTTATTCTTGGATCAGGCGTGGCATGACTGTTCGCCTGATAGGTGATGTTATAGGGATACGAGCCCCCGTTGTGGCCGTCGACGGAGATATGGGGGTGCCAAGTGTGGAGAAGGTTCTGCACGAGGTTTCGTGTTTCCGGGGTCTCCAGCTTCATGTAATCCCGGTTCAGGTCAATCCCCCGCGCATTCCCACGTGTCGAGCGTTCGAATCCGTCAAGGTTTACCGACGGGGCAACCAGCACGACGAGCTCGTCGAGGAATCCGTTCGCATCAGTGCCTCGGGTTGCCAGTTCCCGGACAAGCATGAGGCTCGATTCCCTGAGGGTCTTTTCCCCACCGTGTACGTTACAGTAGATGAGGATGATCGGCTTCCCAGATATCATCGCCTCCCAGGGGTGCGTGATAAGCGGGCGGCTGAAGATCGCGTACGGCTGTATCCTGCCTTCCATCGATCTCCCGAACGAAGACAAGAGCATATCTTCCGAGGTGGCCTGCACGTCCTGCAGAAACGTCATCAGCTCTTTATACGAGGTGTACTCCTCAAATCCAGACGCCTCGTGCGCCGTGCGAAGCGCCTGCGAGGTGACCGGAGCGGCGGTCAGGGCAACCGCAGCCAAGGTGGTGAGCCATGCGCGCAGATGTGTCCTCAATCGAACCATGGTACTCCCTTGAATGGTGGATAGGAAAAGGAACGAGCATCACTCCACGTCATTCGCGTACCTCACCAACAGGGCCCGAAAGCGAGGGTCGTCCCGGATGGGATCAAGGAGCGGGTCAAGACTCAGCGTGTGGACGCTGACGGGCGAATGGGTCGCCATCACGGTCTCCAGGTGAACGAGTGCCTGGTCGGCGAACCCGGCCTGAGCCAGAATCCTGGCTGCGGCTTCGAGGGTCCGAAGTCTGGAAAGCGCATCCCCTTCTTGTTGCCTCAACCTCACGGCGTTTGCCGCGCTGCTCTCGGCGTCGGTGCGCCGGCCCAACCCGGCATACACATATCCCAGGGAAATGAGAATTCGTTCATCGTTGGGCTGGTCCGGGGCTAGCGGTTCCAGCAGTACCCGAGCAGAATCGAACGCTGCCATAGCTGCAGAATCGTTCCCGAGGAACTGGTGGGCCCACCCGGAAAAGACCGTTTTTGGGAGGTAGGCCACTTGAGTTTCGAAGACCGGTGCAGGGGTGGACTCGAGGAGGCGAAGCAGACGGTCGGGATCTCGTTCCCAAAGGGCGAGATTCACTCGCGCCAGGTCGATTTCCGGGAGATGGAGCTCACGCGGCAGACGGGCGATCACCGCCCTGAGAGTGTCTATTTGTCCCTGCCAATGGAGGTAGGCATAGCCTTTCTGGATGGCTGCATCGTGGAGATCCGGGGCAAGAGTCGACGCCCGGTCATACGCTCGCACAGCATCGGCGTACCGTCGAGTGAACCCGAAGCTATGGCCGCCCAGATCGTAGAATAGAGTCGCATTCCGTGGGTTGAGCCGGGAAGCTTCCTCGAAAGCCGAATATACCTCGGGCCAGTTTCCCAGGCGGCGGTGGGCGTACCCGATGCGAGATACGATCTCGGCGTCGTTGGGCAACCCCTGCCGTGCGACCTCATACTCCTCCAGCGCCTCCCGGAAGTCCCCTCTGACGTAATGGGCCCACCCGATTGCAGCGTGCGCCTGAGGTAGGTCTGGTTGGAGGCGAAGCGCTTCTTCGGCCTCCCGGCGCTGCGCGTCCCTGCGCCCGGGGGAGGGATCGAATCTCTCCCACAACATCAAGCCGTGGATGCGGGAGAGGGATGCATGGGCGTGTGCGAACTCTGGATCCAGTTCGATGGCTCGCTCATACAGTGCTTCTGCCGCCCTGAAATCCTCCTGATGGTAACCCGGGCGCAGATCGTAACTGCGTCCCTGGAGAAAAAAGTCGTACGCCTCCAGGTTG
>JBDHGR010000086.1:0-13154 GCA_039589815.1 Gemmatimonadota bacterium
GGTGCCCCGTGAATCGCCCCATATAACCGCGTACCCCTGGCTGGAGAAGAACTGCTGAAGGTCGTTGGGTCCGTCTCCCTCCCAAGACCTCCAGTAACGGGTCATGGTGAGGATCGTGGGGACCCGGGCGCCCTCCGGGAGCCCTTCAGGGAGAACCACATCCAGAGCGATCCGGATACCGTCCCGCATAGGCACATACAGGGATCGGACGGGGCCAACCTCGTAGGGGCCCTCAAAGGGCTCTCCGCAGGAGCCGAACTGATACCCAACGGCTTCCTGAGTAGGGCCCACATCACCTGAGGCGCTGCATCCGATGAGGGTCAGGAGAATCAGGCCAACGGCCATGGGGCGGAACGATGTCATGGGGCCATCTCCGGAAGGGTCGGGAAGGATTAGGCCATCATAGACCGAAAGAGGGAAGAAGGACACGGGAGCTTACGTAGGTGAGAGTATGAAGAGGCCTGTCCGCCAGGAGATTGAACGGGGCCCGTTTCCCTACGACGATGGATGGGGCTGGCTGTACCGGGCCGTGGACCGACTCGCACCGGCCGGAAGTGACCGGCGGGGAGTCCTCTGTCGCTATTTCTTCCCGAACGGTGTCGAGCGGTGGCGCACGGGAAAGGCCTACCGGCTTCTCGGTGTGCATTGGTTCGGCTCGGTGATTCCCACGGGCGGAATCGTCTGGCGTCGTGTGACCAAGGCGCGAATGGCGCCGTACACCCTGGCTGCGATCTCCATTGGTGGAGCACGGGCGTTCTACTACCGGACCTGTGTTTTCGAGGCCCTGCACTTCCCTTTCCTTCTCGCCATGGTTTTTCTGGCCGGGCTCCGTGCTGCAGAGGGGCGATGGGACCTCGCCGTGGAAAACACGGCCATCAACCTGGTCATGAATGTGTACCCGATCATGCACCACCGGCGGACACGCACCAGAATCGTCCAACTACTTGCCCGTAGTGGCTGTTCGAGGAGAGGTGGTTGAACGCGGAGATCGACCTCAACCTCCTCGCTAACCCGTCGACTTTGGTCACCCTCCTGGCCGGTATGAAGCTGGCGAGGAGTCCTGCCACCGCCAGCGTGGCCACCACGGTGGCGAATACGATGGGATCTCTGGCATTGACCTCGAAGAGGAGCATCTGCAGCTGGCCAGCGACCAGCACCGCCAGTCCCAGTCCGATTCCCAGCCCGACCACCAGCTGGGTCGCACCTTTACGCATCACCAAGGCGATCAACTGACGGCCCTCGGCCCCGTGCGCCATACGTACACCCATCTCCGGGGTACGCTGGACAACCGCAAACGCCATCACCCCATAGAGACCCACGGCCGCAAGGAAGAGAGCCGTGAAGCCGAATACCATGAAGAGTTTTCCGAATACATTGTAGAACCAGGTCTGACGGTCGATTACTCCCTCCATCGACATCACCTGGAAAATCGGGAGGTTGGGGTCTATGGTCCCCACGGCGGCCCGCACCTCCTGTGTTTTCGTCATGGGCGCGGTCTGTGTCCGGACCGCGATGCTGACGAAGTCCCCGACCCCGCCCTGGGCGATGGGAATGTAGAAACCCGCTGGGCTTTCCTCGTTGTTGCCGATCCCCTCCATTCGCATGTCCGGCACCACACCGATCACCGTCAGCCATCGGGCGGCGGTGTCCCGGATGCCCATGCGGATGGTCTTACCCATGGCATCTCCGTCCAGGAAGGTGCGGGCGAAGGTCTCGTTCACGATGCAGACACGGGGCGCATCCATGCGATCCTGGACTGTGAAAGCCCTCCCCTGAAGGATTTCAGTCTGGAAGGTGCGGAAATACCCGGGCGTAACGATTCCCTCACGGGCGATGGGGAAGTCCCGATCCTCCCCGTACTCCTGGCCCGCTACCTCGAACACCCTCGTGCCGTTACCCGAGGCTGGAAGCCCATCGGAGAGCGTGGCGGCTTCCACGCCGGGCATGGCCTCCAGCCTCGACAACAGTTCCTCGTAGAAAAGATTGCGGCTGGCCGTATCGGGATATTCCAAGGCCGGGAGATTGATACGGGCCGTAAACACGTTCTCCGTCGTGAACGGGTGTTCCACTGTTCTGAGCTGGGTGACGCTCTTGATCATGAGGCCGGCGGCGATCAGGAGGCCGCACGACAGGGCGACCTCGGCCATCACCAAACCGCCCGTCAACCTGCTCACCCGGAAGCTCGACGACCCACGGTTCTCGTCCTTGAGCGCCTCCCCAACGTCGGACTTCGTTGCCTGCAGGGCCGGCATCAGGCCGGAGACTACGCTGGCCAATACGGTCACACCGATGGCGAACAGCACCACCCTGTAGTCGTGATCGAATTGAATCCAATAGGGTGGTGGATCGACCTGGATCACATTCTTGAACCACCCGATTCCCGCCGTGCCGATGCCGAAACCGAGCAATCCCCCTAGAAGGGCCAGGTGCAGCACTTCGTTGAGTAGCTGACTCACTACGCGGCCCCGCCCCGCGCCCAGAGCCGTGCGGATTGCCATTTCCCTGGTGCGAGTCGTGGCTCTGGCGAGGAGCAGGTTGGCGACGTTGACGCATGCGATGAGCATCACGGCGAGTACGGCGCCGAGCATGGTGTAGAGCAGCGCATAGACCTCGGCGCCGAGGAGCTCGGTGAAGGGTCGTACGTCGCCCCCGATTCCCTCGTTGCTCTCCGGGTAGGATTGCTCGAGGCGGCTGGCTATGGCGGCGAGTTGGACCTTCGCCTCGTCCACGG
Organism: Gemmatimonadota bacterium; assembly: GCA_039589815.1. Lineage (GTDB taxonomy): Bacteria > Gemmatimonadota > Gemmatimonadetes > Longimicrobiales > Gaopeijiaceae > JABDNZ01. The sequence goes on from JBDHGR010000086.1 coordinate 2,732, forward strand.
AAACGCCATCCCGGAGCCTGCCGATGGCGGAATACTCTGGACCCTGTCCGCGGGGGGTTGCGCCGGGATCCAGCCCCAGGGGGAGCCATACCTGTTCCAGATTGGGGAACCTGAATCCCTCTTCCATCACGCCCACGATGGTGCGGAGCTCCCCATTTGCCCGGATCGTGCGACCGATGACGTCAGCCTCTCCTTCGAACTGCTCCTGCCAGATGTCGTACCCGAGGATAATCACCGCCTCGGCGCCATCGCGGGCATCCTCCTCCAGGAACATGCGACCCAATACGGGTTGGATTCGCAGCACGTCAAAGACACTTGGTGTGAACAGACCTCCGGTGAGTCTTTGGGGCCGTCCTTCCTCCCGACCCAGGTTCACCGGGGAGACACCCCATGCCCCCAGGCTCTCGAACGCCGTCTGTTGGTCCCGCCAGTCGACGTAGTCGTGGACGGTCACCCCCTCGAACTCCATGTCCTGCGCAGGATCTGTTCGGCCCAGCGCCATGATGCGGTGGGAATCTTCGAATGGCAGCCCCTTGTAGAGCACCCCGTTGACGATGCTGAACACCGTCGTCGTCAGCCCGATTCCCAAGCCGAATGTGAGAATCACGATAAGCGACATGCCCGGATTCTTGAGGGCCACCCGGAAGGCGAGCCGGAGGTCTTTCAGCAAGGAATCCATGGAGATGCTCCAGCACTTGTCGAAGGCTAACAGACGCCGCCGCGCCGAGTTAACGAGAGGGGTAAGACCTATCCACCGTACGGACGCCTGACGGAGGCAGTTTCAGCAGGTGCCGGAAGGGTGAGGAGGACGGTGGCCGAGGGTTTTCCCCTCTCGGGGCCATCCGAGCCTCGAGGATCCCGCCTCATCCGGACGGTGTACTTAAACCGAGCCGGAACGCCGCCTTCTTCAGATCGGACATATCCATGAAACGGACGTTTGTTTCCTCTGTCTCTCTTCTCCTTGCACCCCTCCTCCTTCCGGCTCCCGGCCAGGCTCAAACCCGCCTCATCCCGCAGGTCGGGTTGTACGCATCCATCTCGGATTTGGGCACCGTCGATACGGCGGACGGCATCCGGACCGTTGGGGAACAGGAGACCTCCCTGGCTTATGGTTTGACGTTGGACATGGCTTACGCCAGGACCGTGGGTTATCGCCTCACCGGGCTTTACGGCACCCGTTCCGAGATCCCGGTGGGGGGGATCGGATGCTCTGGGAGCGAATGCGACCTCCGCAGCACTCTGCTCGGCCTTTCGGCTAGCGTAGTCCTGAGACTCCTTCCCGTGAGCTCTCCGTTCAGGCCCTACCTGTTGGCAGGGGGCGGCATGAAGCGCTACGACTTCGAGTTCGACTCAGACTCCCAATTGAAAGACGCATTCGGAGACGAGTCGAAGGCCTCTGGGGTTTTGGGTGCAGGCTTCGATTGGAGCCTGGGCATTCTGAAGGGGAACCTGGAGCTCACCGACTACATCAGCGGCTCGGTCCTGGAGGACGGAGACCGGCAGCACGACTTCTTCCTGACGGTTGGTTTGATTCTGGGGTAGAGGCTCCCCCTACCCCCCGGTAGGCCGCAGCTCCTTCCACCTCTCGATGAACCGAACCGCCGCGTTCACGTATACCTCAGTCTCCAACCGGCCTTGTTCCAGGGTGGCTTCTTTCGGATCACGGACACTCCAAACCCCCGTGGTGGACATCTCGGCGGCTGACGTGCCCTTGCCCGTTGTTGAGTCCTTGAGCCCTTCAGCAAGGAAAACCTTGAGGGCGGTGGGGTCCCCGGCGATGACCTCGGGGAGCATGGCCTCCATGTGATCCGGAAGGGTCAACTCGGCGGGGACGGCGGCGTCCAGATCCACAAGGTCAGGCATGAGGTACAGAGCTCTCGATGTTTCGCTAACCCCTGCATGACGGTCGAATAGGCCCGGATCAGGGATGCCGGATAGTCTTTCCCGATCCCGGAAGGGACCGATGGCCGACCCCAAATCCACGGCGATGCCGGCCGTTTCCTGATTGATGCGATCCACGATAAAGGTGGTGGCCGCCGCGTTCCCTCCGTGGGCGCTCAGGAAGAGGAACCGCTCGAATCCGTGGCGAAGCAGGCTCTCCACCGCCTCCACCATCACCTGCTGGAGGGTCCCGGAGGATAGGGAGATGGTCCCCGGGAACTCCATGTGGTACGGGGACTGGCCCGGGAAAAGGATGGGGGCCACCAGTACGTCGGTCTTTGCCGCGATGAGCTTCGCTCGTTCGATCCCGCTGTAGAAGTCCGTGCCCGTGGGGAGATGGAGGCCGTGCTGCTCCACGGCTGTGACGGGAATGATGACCATGTCGGTTCGGGTGAGGAGGTCCCGGACCTCGGGCACGGTCATGTGTGGGAGGTAGTTTTTCACCTTCTTCTGGGACCAAATGGGGTTGGTCTGGGCCGCCGCAGGCATCTGAAGACACAGGCCACCCAGGAGAAGGGCGGACGCCACAAAGGGCCGAATGCACGTCATGAGGGGACCTTCCGTTAGGGTACCGGCTGCGTGTTCTCCGACACCATGAGTGTGGTGAAATGGGTTCGCAACCCGGCGGGTAGGCAGCAGTCTCCCTGGGCCGACTCTTTCCCTAGCGGCCTCCGGCGGGCCGGTTCAGGTGGATCCCGTTCAGGCCATCGGAGTTCGCCACGCCGATGTCCGGGAATCCGTCGCCATTCACGTCGCCCACCGCAACTCCGTAGGTGACGTCCTCCAGTCCCCCGAACCTCACTTCGCTGAATTCCCTTCCAGTACCGTCGTTGAAGTAAACGGCGTTTTGAGATCGAACGTTTCCCACCGCGATGTCCGGATCCCCATCCTGGTCCAGATCGGTGACGGCCACTGAGTAACTCTGCCCATTCGCTCTCCCGAAGGAAACGCCATCCCCGAACCGGCCGGTCCCATCCCCGAAGTAGACACCGTTCGCCTCGCCGATATTCACTGCAACCACGTCCAGGTGACCGTCCCCATCCATGTCGGCCACGGCCACATCCCGGGTCTCGTCGCCGCCGGTGCCGAAGGGGTAGGACCGACCGAAGCCCAGGGCGGCGTCGTTCAGATACACGGCGTTCGCCTGGCCATCCCGGTTGGCCAGGACCAGGTCCGGGTATCCGTCCCGGTTCACGTCGGCCACGGCAAGGGAGATGGTGGAGTCGTCGGAGGTCCCGAATCCGCGCTTCTCGGAAAATCCCCCGCCCCCCTGGTTCAGGTAGATCCCGTTCTCCATCCCCCGGTTGGTCACCAACGCATCGAGGCGTCCATCACCGTCCAGGTCCGCGAGGTACACACCCCGAGTCGACTCGACCTCGGGGCCCAGGGCCCCGGCCAGGGAGAAACGGCCCGAACCGTCGTTCAGGTAGATCTGGTTCGGAGCCAGGTCGTTGGCCACCACCACATCGGGGTCCCCGTCACCATCCAGGTCTCCGGCGGGGACCCCATAGCTGGTACTGAGCTCCTCCCCCAAAGCGTATCCGATGGTGAATCGTCCCTGACCATTGTTGAGGAACACCTCGTTCCCCTGTGGCCAGTGACGTCCGTTGGCCACCAGGACATCCAGGTCGCCGTCGCCTTCGACATCCACAAAGGTCAGAGAAGGAGATCGGTCCTCTCGCAGGCCAAGAAGGATCTGGGGTTCTTCTGAAAAAGCACGGGTTTGTGCCTGGGCTCCCTGGGCCGAGAGAACCACGGCAACCATGGGGAGAAGGTAAAGGCTGGTTGGTCTCATCTTGGGAAGGGTCCTTCGCTGAGGAAGACAGACCCCCTGATCCTTCTATCGGGAGGTCCCTGATGAAACGGATCCGCCAGTGATCCGGGCGTAGAGTGCGTCTGGAGCCAGGTCGAGGCCACCAGGCCAGACTACTGTACCGGACTCGGGATCAATCGTCACGTCAGAGAAAGCCTTATGATCCTTCCACGCTTTGAACACGCCTTTTCCTACCAGGTGCTTCAATGAGACTTCGCCCTCCACCCCATCGGCAAACCTGATCCAGATTCGATAGCCGGGTCTGGCTTCAGCAGATGTGATCGGATTCAACAAGGTCTACTCCAACGGCGGGATTCTAGGAAGCGGCTCGAGGGCTTGGGCCTGTAACCACGCCTCCTCCAACTCAAGACGATGCTGGAAAGCCCGTTCCAACACAAGGCCGAAAACGCGTGGGGAAAGTCTGCCCCGTGATACTCGCATGTGACCAGTTCGGTCGCGGCCGAGAGTCGAACTTCCCCCCCCAACCGCAGGAACGGCCGATCACAAAGTAGGTCAATCCTTCGAGAGGGGGGGAAGCAGGCCGTCTTTCTCCAATCGGATGGTCATGGTTTGATCTGAGACCTCGAAATCACCCGCCAACCCCTCTACTAGGCGGTGTCTCAGGGGGTGCCGCAGAAGATCGCCTGCACCGAGCCCTTTCGTTTTCGCTTCCTCCACACGCCGAGTGAACCGGGCCTTCAGCGCTGCGGGAGAAACCAGGATCAGCCCAGCGAAGGAATTGGCCTGATACTCAAAGAAGAAATACCGGTCCCCGATCTCCTTCTGAACCGCCTTCCAGTCCGACACAGTCCGGATGTCTGTGGATTGGTAAAGACTGTCGTGGATCCAGTGGTGCCCCAGCTCATGAGCGAGGCTGAACCGGTAGCGGACCTTGAAATGCATGATCACATTCTCGTCCACAGAGATCGATTCGAGGTCACTGGCCAAGAATGCGTCCACCCCCACCTCGTCCTTCAGGCCCGGGATTGGAATGACGTGCATCCCAAAATCGAATTCGACGATCTCCTCGATGGGGGTTGGAACCGATCCATCAGAGTGATATTCCGCCAGAAACTCCTCGGCATAGTCCCGGACATCGTCATAGGAGAGAATCGGCGGTTCAAACCCCAATCGTCAGGCATCCTTAATCAGCTCGATGAGTCGGTCCAGCTCTTCAGGACTCAGCTGCTTGTTGTGGACCGTCCGCAAAAGCAAAGGCATCCGGACCATGACCTCTTGATCGTCAAGGATCTCCGGCGGGATCCGGCCCGTCTCAGCAGTTGCGAGATCAAGAAGGGTTTGGGCCTCGTCAGATCCTGACTCGTATTCCAACGCCCGGGAGATTCGTTCCAGAACCTCCTCGCTTTGCGGAGCGCCCAACCGGCCTCTCTCGATCTTGCTAAGGTTGCCGGGGTCCAACTCTGCTTTGAGGGCAAATTCGCGCAGACCAAGCCTCAACTCCTTGCGCCGTTCCCTCAGCATGTCCCCAAACCTGTCCATAGTCTTCCTCCGGGTGTTGTGATGTTGTTACAACATACCAACACCGGAGCAGACTGTCCATGGATCGAGTTTCCGGGCCAGGGGACGTCCGAGTACCTGAAGAAAAACGAAGGGGTCGGGTCTGTGGCCTCAGGGAGTCTCCGAAATCGATTCAATAATGGACCCGCCTTCCGGGCGGATCCATGTCCGTTTTGGCCAAGGCGACCGCGAGGGGCTTACCCGCGATTCCAGACCAATAAAGGTGTTGCCTCGGCCATTCGCCGGAAGTCTGCATCCGTTGTGAGTATGCTCAGCCCGTGGCGCAGGCCGAGCGCCGCGACGAGGGCATCGACGGTCCCGATCTGGATCCCGTTTCGCCCACACAGATTCCTGAGTTTTGCCGCCTCGATGTGGTCACTCCGGTCGGGGATCAGGAAGGGTAGGGCGTTGAAGCGATCCAGGATGGCTTCCCGGGCTCGAGGCCCGGAAAACCCCTGCAGAATCTCCTGAAGGATCAATCCGGTGGTGACCACCAGTTCGCCGGACTCCAGGGCTTCTCCAAGAGCTCGTACCTCAGGTAGGTCGGCAGGAGTGTCCCGGCGGAGCGCCATGGACCACACGCTTGTGTCGACCAGAAGGCTCACGGCCGGGACCGCTCTGCCTTGTAGTCGTAGGCCGGGTCCCATTCCAGGCTCCCGAAGAGCTCCAGGATTTTCCCCTGCTCACGGCGGGCGATGAACTCTTCCAGTGCCAGGGTAACCGCGGCTTTTTTCGTGTTCTCGCCGCTGACGGCCAGGGCTCGGTTCAGGAGCTCCGGATCCAGATCAAGATTTGTTGCCATGTGTAGGTCTCCACACATGAATCTACACAATCCCTGATGGATGCGCCATCCTCGGACCGACTAGAGTTTATCGGATGGTCCCTGGAAAGATGGGGGTTCGGTTAGGGCGAGGGGATGGCTGGGTGGGCAGGGGGCACAGGACGTTACCGCCTACTCCGTCCTGAGCACGTCCACCACGTTTCCCTGAGAGGCCCGGCGTGCCGGGAGAAAGCAGGCGACCGCAGCCACCAGGGCCAGGGTGAAGACTGCCCCCAGGTAGGTGGTCGTATCCAGGAGCTGCACCTGGTAGAGGAACTGCCGCACGGCCAAGGTTCCGGGGTACGCAACCGCCAATCCCAGGGCCAAGCCCACAGTGACCAGGACCATGCCCCGCTTCAGGATCATACGCACCAGATCTCCTTCCGAAGCGCCGATGGCCAGGCGGAGACCCAGCTCCGCTTTCCGCTGGCTCACCTGATAGGCCAACACGCCGTAGATGCCGATGGCGGCCAGGAGGAGGGCGGTGAGGGAGAAGAGGGTGAGGGAGAGGATCATGGTTCGAAATCCCACCATGTCTTCCTCCAACAGGGTGGCCATGGTGCGGGGCCAGGCGAAGAGTACATTGGGGTCTTTTCGTCGAAGCAGATTCTGAATGGGTCCGATCAGGAGCTCCGAGGTTCCGGCGGTCCTGACGGCGACCTGCATCCGGGCCGGGGCCATCTGGTCCGCTGACATGTACATGGTCGCGTCGGGCTCACCTCGAATGGTGTTCACCCGGGCGTCTTCCACCACGCCGACGATCTCGCAATCCCGCCAATCAGCGATCGTCACCACACGCCCGATAGGGTCCGCCCCCGGGAAGAGCGTCTCCACAACGCTCTGGCTCACAACTACGACGAAGGGGTTGCCCGGCCCGTCGGCCCTGGAGATATCCCGGCCGGAGAGCACCGGAATCCCCATCGTCTCGAAATATCCCGGGGGTACCCACCGGGCCATGGCCGAAAGGCCTCTCTCCCCCGGTGCCGGATCTTCTCCCACGGGCCAGATGGCCCAATCCTGCCAAGGACTCAGGATGGGCAGCTTGTTGATAAGGCTGATCCCTTCGACACCGGGGAGGGCCCCTATCTCCTCCTGGAGGGAGGCGAAGAACCGGTTCCGTTCTTCCGGCGTCGGATAGTCGGGGATCTGGATCTGGAGTTGGCCGGTGAGGAGGTTTTCCGAGTCGAACCCCAGATCCACCGTGGAGAGGCGGGCCAGGCTCCGGATGAGGAGACCCGAGCCAATCAGGAGGACAACCGAAAGTGCTACCTGCCCCACCACCAGACTGCTGCGGAGGCGAGTACTCCGGGTACTGGGAGAAGCCCGGGACTCGGATCTCAACTGCCTAGCCGGATCCATGGAAGAGCTTCGGAGAGCTGGGACCGTGCCCACCAGGAGGCCGGTGGCCATGGAAAGGAGAAGGGTGAAGGCCAGTGCGGTCAGGCTCAGGGATGGCGGATGGATGCCAAGGTCCCCGGCCGGGAGAAGACGGAGAAGGACGTCCTGGAGAAGAAAGGCCACGCCGATGCCCAGAAGCCCGGCCCCAACGGTCAGGATCAGGCTCTCCGTCAACAGCTGTCGAAGGAGGCGGGCCCGGGAAGCCCCAAGGGCTGTGCGCATAGCCATCTCAGACTGACGCCGCTCTCCCCGGGCCAAGAGGAGGCCCGCCACGTTGCCGCAGGCGATGAGGAGGACCAGGACCGTGGTCCCCATGAGGAGGAGGAGGCTGGTTCGGACGTCCCGTACCAGGAAACTGTGGAGGTCCTCCAGGCGTAGCCCCTTCCCGGTGTTGCTGTCGGGAAACTGGGCTGCCAGAGCCTCGGAGATGGCGTTCATCTCGTCCTGGGCCTGCTCCATGGTCACACCAGGGGCCAGGCGACCCACGACGTAGTGGCTGTGGGAATCCCGTTGAGTGTCGATGGGGCCGTCCCGATCGACGAGCCGCCAAAGATCGGCATCGTATAGGAATCGGAACCCGGGGGGCATGATGCCGACGATGGTCTGGGCCTCACCATCCAGGGTAAGGGTGGAGCCTACGGCCTCGGGAGTGCCGCCGAAGCGCCGTTGCCAATACCCATGGCTGATCAGAAGCGTGGAGGCGCTCCCACCGGCCTCCTCTGCCGGGAGGAAGCCACGGCCTGCCACCGGAGCCACGCCGAGAGCTGGAAACAGGTTCCAGGTCACGTAGGAAGCCTGTACCAACTCCGGGTCCCCTCCCCCGGTGACGGTGTGCTGTACCGTGAAGTCGGGGAGGGCTGCCAGCTCCTGGAAGGAGCTCCCCCCGTCACGGTAATCGAAATAATCCACCCGCGAGACCGGGCCGCTCACTTCGCCGTTCCTCGTCTTCTGGGCAAGGACGAGTCGATGGGGATCGGGGAAGGGGAGGCTCCGTAGAAGTGCGGCATGGACCGTTCCGAACAGGGCGGTGTTGGCGCCGATCCCTATTGCCAGAATCAGGGCAGCGATGGCGGTAAGACCGGCATTTCTGCGCAGGGCTCGAAGGGAGAACCGAACATCCTGGACCAGTGTGTCGAGTCCAGCGCCCATCCGCTCCCGCCGGACCTCCTCCTTCACCTGTTCCACGCCGCCCATCTCGATCTTGGCCTGACGCACGGCGTCGGCGGGAGCCACACCGGCTCGGATCTTCTCCTCCACGATCATGGTCAGGACAGAGCGAAGCTCCTCGTCCAGTTCCCCATCGAGCTCGGCCTTCCGGCACAACGACTGGAGGGCGCTTTTTATCCATCGGTACGGGGACATAGAACCCTCCTCAGGTCGCTTCCATCACTTTGGCGATGGTCAGCACGACCTGGGTCCAGTTCTGGTGCTCTTGCCCCAACTGCCGACGTCCCGCTGCGGTGAGCTGGTAGTATTTGGCCCGCCGTTTGTTCTCCGACTCCCCCCACGTTCCCTCGATCCATCCCCGCTGCTCCATGCGGTGAAGGGCCGGGAAGAGAGAGCCGGGTTTGACCTGGAAAGCCCCTTCGGTGACCTGACCGATTTGCCGGGACAGTCCGAGTCCGTGGAGGGGGCCTTGGCTCAGGGTCTTCAGGATCAACATGTCCAGGGTGCCCCGAAGGAGATCGGTGCGGGAGGTTTTCATGATTCATCCCTATCGAGTTTCTATAGGTGCTCGTATCGAAACTCTATAGGACTGGTGGCGAAGTCAAGGCTGGCGTGTGCTGGGAGGTGTCCTCCTCATCCCCCGCCCATCACCTCCAACAGCCCTTCCGCTTCGGCGTGGGCCTGGTCCAGGGCCTCCAGGATCCTGGCCCCCTCCCTTTGCAGGGTCGTCAGAGCGAAGCGATAACGATCGGTGCCGGGATCGTTGGACGCGAGCATCTCCACGGCGTTCAGGCCGGGGAGAGCTCCCACCGACACGGCCGGGTCGGGGTGATAGGGGCCGAGGCCTGTGTAGAGGACCCGGTGAATGGGCCGGAGGATGGCCACCAGGGCCAGGTCCACCCCTGGGCCTGTGGTAGCCGGGGAGGCATCTCCAGCAGACAACGCCGCCTCCACCCGCTGGACCAGGTCCAGTAATTCACCCTGCCGGGCCAGGGCTTCGCTCAGGTCAAAGCGGCCGTCAGCATCTTCCCGCCGAGCCTCCAAAAGTGAACCTAGCCGTTCAACCACCGCCGAAAGGCTCACCGGGAAGGTGGGCTCGGCCAGGAGGTGGGCCAGGGCTGCGGCGTAGAGGTCTGTGTCGGTCTTGAGAACCTGGGCGTCCACCTTGTCCCGGGTGTCGTCGGGTGTGTGCCACCACCAGTACCCGCCATCCTCCGACAGGCGGGAGTGGTTGAGCTGGAGAAGGGGAAGGCCCACCCCGTTGAAGGACTGATCGGAGTTCCGCCCGGGGGCCCCTGGCCGAATGGACTCGCCCACCTCGTTCGACACTACGCTTCGGGCCAGGCCTGAAAGGGATGCCGTGGCGGCGGCTCCGAACCGCTTGGCGTCGATCTGCCCGAGGCCCTCGAAGTTCACGTAGGCCAGCGCCAGGCGCCGGAGCTCGTCAAACTCTTGGTCCACGTACCAGGTGGATCCGGCGTACCGCCCATTGCTGTGGCCGGGCCAGCGCCGGCGTTGTCCGTTCCTCCGTGGTACCAGGCGTCCAGGTGTCCACCGGCCAGCACGTAGGGTGCGTCAGCGGTGGGTCCGGGGATGGTCGCTACCGCCAGGTGCAGGGGTTTCCACCCGGTCCGGGTCTCCGTGCTCATCCGGAGCTCCAGCGTTCCCGACGCCATCATGGACCGGAGGCGGTCCCCGTCACTCCGCTTCACCTCTGCTACCGGCAGCGTCGGAATCCGATGGAAATCCCTGAGGGAGGGCGTACC
>JBDHGR010000087.1:0-12656 GCA_039589815.1 Gemmatimonadota bacterium
CGAGCCAAGCATCCGCGGGGATCGGGGACAGTTGGAGCAGGTGATCATGAACCTGGCCGTGAATGCCCAGGATGCCATGCCGGAGGGGGGACTGCTCACAATCGAGACCTCTGAGGTGGAGTTGGACGAGGGGTACGCGACGGGCCACTCCGGAGTCACCGCGGGTCCCTATGCTCTACTGTCCGTGAGCGATTCTGGTGCTGGCATGGATGCAGAGACCCGGGACAAGATCTTCGAACCGTTCTTCACGACCAAAGGGAGGGAAGAAGGCACCGGCCTGGGACTGTCCACCGTATACGGGATTGTGAAACAGCACGAGGGAAACATATGGGTCTACTCTGAACCTGGGCAGGGAACTGCGTTCAAGTGCTACTTTCCCATCGCTGAAGAGTCAGGTGTGACCCAGACCGCCCATAGGGATGAGGTTGTGGAGTTGGGTGGTACCGAGACCATCATGGTGGTGGAGGATGAGACCATCGTCCGGAATCTGGCTACGAGGGTTCTGAGAGAGCGGGGTTATTCCGTGTTTGACGCGGAAAATGGCGTGGCGTGCCTGGAGTTCCTCCGGGACCATGATGGACCCCTCGACCTGCTCCTGACCGATGTGGTGATGCCGGGCCTGAACGGCCGGGAGTTGTATGGAGAGGTGAAAGGCCTCTTCCCCCAGGCCAAGGTGCTATATATGTCCGGGTATCCAGAGCACATTGTGACTAACCGGGGGGTCCTGGCCGAGGGCATCCCCTTCATACAGAAGCCGTTCTTCGTTCAGGCCCTGGCGACCCGGGTCCGGAAGGTCCTTGGGGAGGGGTAGGATGGTTTGGTCAATCGATGTGAACGAGGCGAAGCGATTGGTGACCGTCAGCGTTCAGGGCCAGTGGGAAGCGATGGGGGTCCTTGATGCCCTCGATGCGCTCTGGGCGGCGCAGGTCCGGACCGGGATTCTTGGAGCGCTCTGGGATATGAGAGGGGTCGTGGGGGGGGGTGTGTCGACCTACCGGACGCCCGGGCAGCAGTGGTGGTATCTAGGGATCTGGAGTTCGGCATGGCACGGATGTTCGAGGCTTTCCTGGCTGAAGGCCCGGTAGACATGCAGATTTTCAGAGACCCTGCGGACGCCTCCGACTGGCTGGCAGAGACAGCTTGATCCCTAGGTGGTTCCGCGCGTGCAGGCCGTGATCCAGGGCTCAGGAGGGATGATGGGTGATGGGGGCGGACTGGCCGATCCCCCGTAGATTGCGCATCCCACTGCGGAGGGGTGGTCCTCGTGAGTGGCGGTTGCGGACCAGCCCGTGGGGGTGGCGATGATGGAGATGGCCACCCCGTCTGATGCCGAAAACCCCAGGGCGGATCGGCTCCCAGAATAGGCTTGGTAGGTCCTGAAATAGCTCTCCTGCGTGGCGGCCAGGGTCTCGAGGTCGTTCCTCATGATCCCCAGGGCCGTCTGGCGGTCAGGGTTCAGCTCCAGGCTCTCCCGAGTGCTGAGGGTGCCCTCGGGCATGGCCCATACAGCCCAAGCGAATAAGGCCAGGCCCCCAAGAACCACCAAACGCTTCCGGTTGCCCCGCCTTCTCTTCCTGGTGACGCCAACCTCTCGAACCGGAACCACCCACTTCCCGCACCGCCGGCATTTTACCGTGTTTTCCTCTAAAGAGGCGGAGCAGTGAGGGCACAGCTTCATGGCCCGGGTCCCTCCCGCCGCCGGCTCCATAGGAGGATCGTGCCACAGCTGGCCCGTGGGTCACGGTACTGGGCAGGTGTCTCCCCTCGGGTGGCATAGACCTCCACCGCGGAGATTTCTGATGGGTGGATGGGGAACGCAACCTCGTCATTGTCCACCTGAAACGGCAGGCCATCCAGGAAGTACATCGGGTAACACCAGCCAATGGTTCCAGATTCAGTACCGGACCTTCCGGCGGGGAACGCCGGAACCATGACCCCGACGGCGTTGGGCCTCAGGTATACCCCCAATGCGCCCCAAACCAGGAGGCTAGGCAGGTCATGTGGCCGGATGTCATCAATGTCTTCCTGGGTAATGAACTGGCCCATCCCCCTCTCTTGCCTTCGATAAAATCCGGCGGTCCGGAGCTGAAACTCAGTCCGTTGGGCCTCCACGACGATCGGATCCAACTCCTCTGGCTTTGGGAGAATGAAGAACTCCACCCGAACGGTATCTCCGGAGGCGAGATTCAGGGGCCCATCGTCGATGGTGTGGTACGAATACGCTTCGGCCCGAACCATGTACTCTCCAGCCTTCGGCGCAGATAAAACGAAACCTCCCCCTTCATCGGATTGGGTGGCGGCCACCTGATAGAGAGCGGTGTCCAGGAGTTGGATGAACCCCTGGGGAACGGGCTGCATCGCCTCCCCGTCCAGTAGGCGGCCAAGGATGGTCTGGGCGTTGGCGGGGCGCCCAAGGACCGTCATCCCGAGGATAAAGGAGAGGGTGAGTGCTTTCCGGAACCGCATGATTTGCTCCGAGCGGGACCTCCGAGCCTGCTTTCCCAGAATAAAACTTCGAACCTCGAGTGGGTAGCATGTTTGTTACCCGGTCCTGATCAAGGCCGCTCCCTCCACGGTGCGTTTGCCTAAGACGCCCCGGGGCAGTAAAGATACCAGGCTGAAATGCCCACATCGTGCGGGGAACCTGACCATTCCCCGTACCGTCCATAAAACCGGGGAAGGCCTTCCATGAAACGTATCCTGTCAACCGTGGCCCTGACGTTCCTACTGCTCCCGGTAGGATCCGAGGGACAGGCCACAACGAGTTTCGATTGGTTCCCAGGGGGGACATACGATTCCTCCATTCCCAGCCCGGCCTCCTTCCTGGGGTACACGATCGGGGACGACTATACCCCCCACCACAGGCTGCAGGCATATATGGAAGCTGTGGCGGCGGCGAGCGATAGGGTTTCCTTGGGGACCTACGGGGCTACCAACGAGGGACGAGATCTTCTTCTCGTCACCATCACGAGTCCCGCCAATCATGCACGACTGGAGTCCATTCGGTCGGACATGGGCCAGTTGGCGGATCCCAGGGGCGTGGACCAGAGCGCTTTGGACCGCATTGTTCGGGAAACTCCGGCTGTGGCCTGGCTTTCCTATAGCGTTCACGGAAGTGAGTCTGCTGGAACAGAGGCTGCCATCCTCACGGTGTACCAACTCGCTGCCGGGACGGACGCCGTGACCCAGACCATCCTCGACGAAACGGTTGTGATCATCGACCCGGCGTCGAACCCGGACGGTAGGGAACGGGTCGTCCGGAGTTTTCAAAAGCGGCGGGGCATGACCTACAACGACAGCCCGGACAGTTGGGAGCGCGGCTCTGATTGGCCCGGGGGCCGGACCAACCACTACAACTTCGACCTGAACCGGGACTGGTCCTGGCAGACCCAGGCCGAAACCCAACAGCGCACGGTCGAGTACCTGAGGTGGAGCCCCGTGGTTCACGTGGACCTTCACGAAATGGGGGGTGACTCCTACTTCTTCTTCCCTGCGGCGACTCCAGTCCACAGTGCCATTCCCGAGGTAACCATGAAGTGGCAGCGCCTCTACGGTGAGGGCAACGCCGAGGCGTTCGACCACTACGGTTGGCCGTATTACACGAAGATCGGATTTGATATGTACTACCCCGGGTTCGGGGATTCCTGGCCCAGCATGATGGGCGCCATTGGGATGACCTACGAACAGGGCGGAGGCAGCGGCGTGGGGATCGCCATCAAACGGGACGATGGAACCACCCACACTTTCCGCCAGCGGGCCCATGGCCACTTCACCACGTCCATGGCTACGCTGAAAACCACGGCGGAGAAGCGGGAAGAGCGAATGACAGACTTTCTGGCCTTTTTCCGCCATGCCCTCGCCCTGGGTGACGGTGCTGTAAAGAGCTATGCCCTGGTGCCGGATACCGATCCCTACAACGCCGATCAGCTCGCCGATCTCCTCACCCGCCAGGGCATCGAGGTGACCGCGGCCACGGATGCATTCGATGCCCGGGTGGCTCGAGGGTTCGGAGTGCACCCTGCCCCGGCCTCAAAAGCCTTTCCCGAAGGCACTTATCTGGTGCGTGCCGGGCAACCCAAGGGTGTCGCCGTCCAGATGCTGATGGAACCGGAACCCATTCTCGAGGACACCAGTTTCTACGATCTCTCCGGCTGGGCCCTTCCGCTTGTGTACAATGTGGAAGCCTACATGCTCTCGGAGGTGCCCGATGTGGCCTCTGCCCCGGTGTCGTCGGTCCCCCGCCGGGCAGGGGGTGTGGAGGGCGGGCCGGGGGAGTACGCCTACGCCATCCCCTACTACGGTACCTCGGCTCTTTTGGTCGCCGTGGAACTCCTCAATCAGGGAGTCACCGTAAAAGTGGCTGGGGACGGATTCGCGATACATGGAAGGGAATATCCTGCTGGTAGCTTCGTGATTCCCGTCTATCGAAACCCAGACAACCTTCACCAGATCATCGATCAGGTGGCCGACAGCGGTGGGATCACGGCCTACCCCATCGACACCGGCCTCGTGGATGAGGGTGACGATCTGGGAGCCGGGTCGTACCGGGCCATGAAGAAGCCCAAGATCGCCGTGGCCGCCGGACAATCGGCGGGCGGTTTCGGTGAGACCTGGAACTTCTTCGATCAGGGATACCCCGTCTTCGATTACACCAACGTCGATGCGTCCCGGCTGGGTAACATGGACCTCTCCAAGTACGACGTCCTCGTTATTTCCGGGGGGAATCTCGCAGGGGTTCTGGGTGACCAGGGGGTGGAGAACCTCCGGAGCTGGATGCAGGCCGGTGGAACGGTCATCGCCTGGGAGGGCGGAGCCCAATTCATGGGCCAGGAAGGATCGGAGCTGACGAGCGCTTCCACCCGTGTGGGCGGGGATGACGAGGAAGAGGAGGAAGAGGACCGACCGGCAGTGGAGGCCAGACGCACCTTGGCCGAACAGGAACAAGAATCGAAGGAGGGCCGAACCCCCGGAGGCTTTTATAAGGTGGTCTTGGATCCGGACCACTGGATGGCCTTCGGTCTGCCTGAGGAGATGGCGATTCTGAAGCGGGGCTCGAGGGGCTTTGCCGTGTCGGATAGAGGAGTCAATGTCGCTGTGTTCTCGGAGGAATCTCTCCTGAGCGGATACGCCCCGCCCGATTACGAGGGGGAGTTGTCCAAGAAGGCTTGGCTTCTCGTTGAGAGCGTGGGCAGGGGCAAAGCGGTTCTCTTCGCCGACAACCCACTTTATCGGATGTTTCTGGAAAGCGAGCACCAGCTGGTATTGAACGCGGTTGTCCTGGGGACTGCCTTCGGGGGCGGTGGCAGACGGGGTAGGTAGCGGACGGGGTAGGTAGCGGACGTTCCAGAGGTTCTGCTCGAAGGGGTCGCCCTCCGTGGGGAGAGCGGCCCCTCTTGTATGATTGGTCGGAGCTGCCTCGGCCCTACCCGTTCACCCGGGAACAGGCCTTGCGTAACCGGCCAAGGCAGTCTTCCACTTCCTCTTCGGTGACCAAGAGGCTGGGCCCGAATCGGAGGACATTGTCCCGTAATCCCGCTTTCCCCAGAAGGAGACCCTCGGCCTTGGTTTCCTCCATGAGAGAAGCGGTACGGGTGGAGTCCGGTTCCTTGGTACCCCGGTCCTTCACCAGCTCGATGGCCATCATGAGGCCCATACCCCTCACATCTCCGATCCAGTGGAAGTCTTCGGCCAACGCAATGAGTCCCGCACGTAGCTGACCACCCCGAGTCTGGGCGTTGAGGGGCACGTCCTCCTCCACCATGACCGCCAGGGTCTCGGCCATGGCAGCCATGCAGATGGGGTTTCCGCCAAAGGTGGAGATGGTTTTCGACTTCCAGGATTCGGCGATTTCGTCCGTGGTGATTGTCGCCCCGACCGGCATGCCACCGGCAATTCCCTTGGCCATGACCATGATGTCCGGAACCACGTCCCAGTGCTGGATTCCGAACCACATCCCGGTTCGCCCGAACCCTGCCTGGACCTCATCGATGATGAGGAGTCCCCCGTATCCCCGGATGATCTCCGCCACCCGTTGGTGGTAGCCCGGTGGGGGAGCCACGAACCCACCGGCGCCCTGGATCGTCTCCGCCAGGAATGCCGCCGGCTGCCCGTTTGTGGTGGCCAGGATCACCTCTTCCAGATCCTGGGCGCACTTTTCCGCACAGGACTGGTTGCAGTCTGCGTCGAAGCGGCACCGATAAGGGTACGGGGCGACGGCGTGTTTGATATTGGGCAGGGACGAGGGAAGTGGGCGCCAGGAACTCATCCCGGTCAGGTTCGTGGCGAGGGTGCTTCGTCCATGGTATGCGCTCCGGAGAGCGATGACCTCGCTCCTTCCTGTATGAATACAAGCCAGGCTGATGGCCGTCTCGATGGCTTCCGTACCGCTGTTCGAGAAGAAGCTTTTGGTCAGGTTTCCGGGCGCGATCTCGGCCAAGCGCCGAGCCGCCTCCACCTGGGGCTCCGTGACGTACAGGGTAGAGGTATGGCCGAGCTTCCGTGCCTGCTCGGACATGGCGGAGATCAGCCGGGGATGACAGTGTCCAAGGGAGGTCGAGAGAATTCCCGAGAAGAAATCCAGGTACTCTCGCCCGTCTGCATCCCATACCTTCATGCCCTCTCCCCTCACAAGAACGACGGGCTCCGAATAGAGGTGGCCTACGCAGGGAAAGAGGTGATCCTTCTGGTCCTGGAAGATTTCCTGGGACCGGCTGAGCGTGGCGGTGGGGTTCGGCTCGTTCATTCGATGAATCCGCTGGTTGGAGAATGACACCGTCGGTTATTTCTCTACCCAAGATGGAAGTGTAAAGTAGGGGGTGTGCCTGCGCCATTGGGCAAGGGTAGGGACCACAGATCTTCGCCGACCAAAACCAACCTCCTGACGGATGGGTTCCATGTCTCTGATCGATGCTGCTGAGGTCCGCCTCATCTCCCGACGGCCCTGCCTCCGTCCTCCTTTGTTGGCTTTGGCATGGTTGGTCGGATGCGGAAGCCCGGACGCCCGGGAGCCCAAGAACTTCCAGGATCTGGCCGCCGCCCATCTGCCCACCATCCAAGGCCAGATCCGCATCTCGGGCTTGGAAGAGGAGGTAGAGGTCTTCCGGGACCCCTGGGGGGTCCCCCATATCTACGCCCAAAACCTGGACGATCTCTTTTTTGCTCAGGGATTTGTGCAGGCCCAGGATCGCCTCTGGCAGATGGAGATGTACCGGAGGACCGGAGAGGGGCGTCTCGCGGAGGTTTTGGGTCCCGGGGCCCTCCCGCACGATCGCCTTGCTCGTCTCCTCAAGTACAGAGGCCCCTGGTCTGAAGAGGAGTTCAGCAGCTACCACCCGGAAGGTCGCCGGATCCTGGAAGCTTTCGCCCGGGGCGTGAATGCCTACATCGACCATGCCGGTGACGAACTTCCGGTGGAATTCGAACTCACGGGGATCCGGCCGGAACACTGGGCGGCCGAAACTCCGCTGCTCCGCATGCAGACGGCCATGCCCCTGGGGGACGCACGCCGGGAGCTGCGGCTGGCCCGCCAGGTGGCAGAGTTGGGCGCAGAGGAGGCGAACAGGCGGGCCCGCCCCTCTCCGTACCGGGAACTATCCGTTCCTCGCGGCGTGGATCTTGATCTGATCGGTGAGGGGGTTTCCGAAGGGCTCTCGGGTTTCCGTGGCGGCATGCCCCGCCCGGAGCTGATCCCACCCTTCGACTCCTGGCTTCAGGCTGACTCATCGGAGAACCTCGGCGTCGAGGAACACTCCCCGGGGAGCAACAACTGGGTTGTCGGTCCTCGGCTCACCGCCACGGGCCAGGTGCTGGTCGCCAACGACCCTCACCGTGGCGTCACGAACCCTTCCCTCCGATACGTGGTGCATTTGGACGCTCCAGGTTGGACCGCCATCGGTTCCACCGAACCGGTCCTCCCGGGAGTGGCCATCGGGCACAACGGTCAGGTTGCGTGGGGCCTTACCATCGTTGGCACGGATCAGTCCGACGTTTATGTGGAGGAGCTGAACCCGACTGATCCGACCCAGGTCCGATGGCAGGATGGATGGGAGCCCCTCCGGGTTTTATCCGACACCATCCAGGTCAAGGGTGGGACCCCCCGGATCGTCGAGCTCACGTATTCCCGGCATGGCCCCATCTTTTTCGAGGATGCCGAGAATCACCTGGCTTACGCTCTCCGCTCCACCATGCACGAACCCGGATCCACGGGCTATCTGGCAGCGTTGCGCCTGAATGTCGTGGAGGACTGCCGCGAGTTCTTGCAGGAGCTACGATTCTGGAAAGCTCCCACGGAGAACATGATCTGCGGCGATGCCGATGGAAACATCTCCTGGCAGGCTTCGGCGGCTTCTCCCCTTCGGGAGGGTTGGATGGGTCGCCTTCCTGTTTCCGGGACGGGTGATTACGAATGGCAGGGACTCCGGGAGGATCTCCCCACGGAATTCAACCCTGAGCGGGGTTGGGTAGGGACGGCGAACCACGACATCCATCCACCCGGCTACGATCCGCCCCTCTTCTTCAAGACCGGATCCTCTTATCCCCGATTCGAGAGGGTCGCTGACGTCCTCTCCAGGTCGGACGACCACACCCTCGAGGACTCCAAACGACTCCAACAGGATGCATATTCCGCGGCGGCCGCTGGAAACCTCCGGCTCTTCCAGGGGTGGACCGCGTCGGACCCAGAAGTGGAAGAGGCCCGAAAAGCCTTGGCGGAGTGGGATGCCGTGTACCGACGGGGAAGCCTGGCGGCGGCCATCTACGATCGAATTCGGCGCCAGATCCCACGGGAAGTTCCGGAGCGGCAGGTAACGCAAGCCGGGCATCGGGCCTCCCTGGAACAGGCAATCGCCCTAGGCCTCCAGCAGCTCAAGGATACCCAGGGTCCCGACCCGGCAGAATGGCGATGGGGTAGAATCCACCGGAGCGAGTTCCCCCACAGCCTCGTCGAGGCATTCGACATTCCAGCTGTCGAGCGGTCCGGAGGGGCGGGGACCGTGGCGGCGACCGGGGCGACCTATCGCCATATCATCGACTTTTCCGACCTGGATGCTTCATTGGCGTCCAACGCTCCCGGCCAGTCCGGGCGGCCTGGGAGCCCCTATTATGGGAACCTGGCGGAGAACTGGGGCGCCGGGGGGTACTTCCCGCTGCTCTTCAGTCGGGATGCGGTTGAAGCACGGGCAGAGCATCGGCTCGTCCTGAAACCGCGGCGGTAGGTCCGGGGGGAAGAACGTAGCGGGGGTGCTTCGGCGAGTCCTGGGTCACTCCCCGTAGGGCACCCAGATGTTCTTCCACTGGATGGCCTCCCTGAGGAAGGGTTCGCCGCCGGTTTCGGTGTCGTCCCACCAATTGAGATGTCGCCCACGGCTCACCCAGGTCCGCTTCATGTTTCCGGTGGAAAGCCGCTCCACTTCTTCGCTCCCTTTCGCTGAGCCGAAATACCAGATCCCGTCCACGTCGTCGTGAGCCGCCAACGTCGGGACGGTCTCATCCCGCAGTCCGGTGACGATGTTGATCACGCCAGCCGGGATGTCTGACGTCTCCATGACCTGATAAAGGTCTGTGGCGAGCAACGGCCATCGTTCCGATGGGATCGCCACGACGGCATTGCCCATGGCGATGAGGGGTGCCACGGTGGACACGAATCCAAGGAGGGGCGCCTCTTCTGGACAGACCAGGCCCATGACGCCAATCGGTTCGGGCATGGCCAAGGTCACATTCCGGAACGGGGTGTGGTGGACCATGCCGTCGTACTTGTCGGCCCAAGCTGCAAACCCGAAGAGTCGACGGACCGCCGTGTCCACCTCCTTTCCGGCATCCCTTCGCCTGATCCCAGCGACTTCCTGAAGGCGAAGGCGGAACTCTTCGTTTCTGGCTGCCAGGTTCTCTGCCCAGTAGTAGAGGATCTGGGCCCGGTTGTGGGAGGTTCGGGGCGTCCATCCCTTTGCTCCCGCGTGTGCGGCTTCGACGGCGTTTCGGATGTCTTTCCGGTTTCCTCTCGGCACTTCTCCCACAAGGGAGCCATCTTTGCCCCGTACAAGGAGTGAGTAGTCCCCGTCTCCTCGGACCTGTTTTCCGCCGACATAAAGCTTGGTCGTGCGATCGACCGGAGGGGTAGAAAAAATGCCGCCTCCGCTGAGCGCTTCATGTCTCTCACCGGCCTCGAGGAGCCCCGACTCAGCCGCGGCCTTGGGACCGAAGGGCTTCTCCCGGGACCCCTTCTTCATCCACCCCGGCTGGAGGTACTCAAACAGACCCTCTCTCCCCCCTTCACGCCCAAATCCGCTCTCCCGGTAACCCCCGAAGCCGGACGCGGCATCGAAAAGGTTGGTGCAGTTCACCCAAACCGTCCCAGCCTTGAGCTTGGGAGCTATGTCCAAGGCCAGATTGATATTCTCGGTCCAAAGGCTGGCGGCGAGGCCGTACCGGGTATCGTTGGCCAGCTGGACCGACTCTTCCGGCGTTCGGAACGTCATCAAAACAACGACGGGGCCGAAGATTTCCACCTGAGCCAGGGTGGAGCTTGGAGAGCACTCTGTGCAAAGGGTAGGCGGAAAGAACGTCCCCTCCTCCGGGACCGTCCAAGACGGCTGCCAGACACGGGCCCCTTCGTCTCGGCCCTGTTCTACCAGGCCGCGGATTTTCTCGAGTTGGACTTGGTCGACGATGGCGCCCATGTCGTTGCTCTTGTCCAGTGGGTCGCCCATCCGGAGGGTTTCCATCCGGGCCCGGAGCTTGGTCTCGAGGGCCGAAGCGATCCCTTCCTGGACTAGGATCCGACTCCCTGCACAGCAAACCTGGCCCTGGTTGAACCAGATCGCGTCCACTACCCCCTCCACCACCGAATCCAGGTCGGCGTCCTCATAGACCAGGAAGGGGGATTTCCCACCCAACTCCAGGGAGAGCTTCTTTCCGGTACCGGCGGTCTCGGTCCTGAGGATCCTTCCCACCTCGGTGGATCCGGTGAAGGCGATCTTGTCCACGTCCGGGTGGGCGACCAGGGCAGCGCCTGTTCTCCCATCCCCGGTGACGATGTTCACAACCCCCGGCGGAAGACCGATGTCCCGACAGAGGTCTGCGAATAGCAGAGCGGTCAGGGGGGTGGACTCGGCCGGCTTCAAGACCACCGTGTTACCGCAGGCAAGAGCCGGCGCGATTTTCCACGCCAACATCAGCAATGGGAAATTCCAAGGGATGATCTGGCCCACCACTCCGACCGGTTCGTATCCGGGCATCTCCGTTTCCAGGAGCTGGGCCCACCCGGCGTGGTGGTAGAAATGTCTTGCCACCAGCGGGATATCCAGGTCCCGGGATTCCCGCACCGGTTTCCCGTTGTCCATCGTCTCCAGGACGGCGAAGAGCCTCGCCCGCTTCTGGATCCCCCGGGCCAAGGCATACAGGGACCGTGCCCTAGCGTGACCGGAAAGCTTCTTCCAGGGACCGAGGGCATTCTGCGCGGCGTCTACAGCACGATCGACGTCTTGTGTGGTTCCCTGGAGAACCGAGGCGAGGAACTCACCGGTCGCCGGGTTTGAGCACTCGATACGCTCTTCACCGGATCCCGGGGTCCACTCACCATCGATGAAGTGCTGGAATCGCCCATCCATGGATCCCAACCATTCCAGGGCCAACTTCGCGCTTTCAGGAGCCGGGCCGTACTCCATGCTTTCGAAGATCTCGGCGACTTTTGACATGGCGGGCTAACCCAGGGGATGGCGGTGGCCGGCGGAGTACCGGCCGGTGAGGTGGTGTTCCAGCTGTCGCTCGATATCGCCCAGTAGGGAGCTCGCGCCGAAGCGGAATAGGCTGGGCTCGAGCCAGGCGTTTCCCAGCTCTTCCTTCATGAGGAACAACCAGACAAGGGCCTGCTTGGCTTTGCCGATCCCGCCAGCCGGTTTGAATCCTACTTGATACCCTGTCTTCTGGCCGTACCCACGGATCGCCCGGGCCATGACGAGCCCAACCGGGAGGTTGGCGTTGACCCTTTCCTTGCCGGTGGATGTCTTGATGAAATCGGCGCCGGCCATCATGCAGACCAAGCTGGCCTTGTAGACATTCTTCAGGGTCCCAAGCTCACCGACGGCGAGGATGGTTTTCAGGTGGGCTTTCCCGCATGCTTCCCGGTAGGCGGAAACCTCGTCGTAGATGGCCTTCCAGTCTCCGAGCAGGACGTGCTGACGGGTGAGAACGATGTCGATCTCCTCGGCGCCCGAGGCCACCGAGGCCTCGATCTCGGCCAACCGGATGGAAAGGGGGGACAAGCCGTGCGGGAACCCGGTCGAGACAGCGGCGACTGGTATACCGGATCCGTCCAGTTCCCTGGCTGCGGTCTCCACCATTTCGTGGTAAACGCAGACCGCCCCGGTAGTGATGCCGCGATTGCCGACTCCCAGTCCCTCCAGAAGATCCTGGCGAACAGGCTGGCGGGCTTTGGCGCACAGGCGCTTAACCCTGCCGGGAGTGTCGTCGCCGGAAAGGGTGGTCAGGTCGATGCAGGTGATGGCCTTTAACAGCCAGGCCGCCTGCCATTCTTTCTTCACGCTCCGGCGGGTACCCAACGTCGCAGCCCTGCGCTCAACGGCACTCCGGTTCACGCGGACTTCTCGTAGCCAGTCCAATTCCAACGGAATCCCAGGATTCCGGGCGTGATCCCTCGTCGG
>JBDHGR010000088.1:0-11580 GCA_039589815.1 Gemmatimonadota bacterium
GTGGAGCCAGAGGTATAGAAGATGTACGCCAGCTGATCCGGCGACACCTCGAGGCCCGGGTTCACCTTTTCCCCCCCGCTGCCTTCCGGCCCGTCGAGGACGAGGACTGAAACTCCTTCGGGGGCGATCTCCTTCGCCTGAGCTGCCTGGGCGGATGTGGTGAGGATGATCCGGGCGCCGGCGTCCGTCACCGTGCTCTGAAGGAGGACGGGTGGAAAGCCGGAATCCAGACCGAGGTAGTACTTTCCGGCCTTCAGCACGCCCATGATGGCCGCCACCAGGACACTACCCTGGGGCAGGAGGAGCGCCACGGCCTCGGGAGTGTCGCCGCAGGACCGCAATAGAGAGTGGGCGACTGCATTCGACCGCTCGTTCAATTCGCGGTAGGTCACCGTAGCGCCGTCGGCTCGCACCGCCGGGCGGTGGGGCCAGGACCCAACCTGCGCTTCGAACCGAAGCGGTATCGACCCTTCCACATCTGAAGGATCGAAAGGCACGAATGGGGGAGCGGCCTCGGAGTGTCTCACATTCCTCCCAACCGAGAGAATCACGTCGAGAAGGCCATCAATACGGCCCAACCAAAGGTAGCCGGCCCGCGCCAGCCCGGTCAGCCACCCAAGAACAGATTGTGTGGTGAGTGAGGTGGGTGCAAGGATCGGGGGGAACCGTGAGGATTTGAACCTGCGGAAAACGGATAGTGAGAGAATGACGGATGGCTCGGCCAGGCTAGCGGTGGATGGAAACCATGCCACCCGGTCGGTTGAGTGCCTTTCGTAACAGGGCTTCCGGGCCACATCTTGGGCCTCGGTCGCTCGGTCCGAACCGCATGGTCGGCCGATTCCCGGGAGTTGTCCTCGAAAAGAGGAGTCTTGTACTTGTGCCCCCACCGTTGGGCTCCATCTGAAGCGGAAACGAAAGGCTTCGCGGTTTTTTTGGGGCTCCTTGGCCTGGCAATCGTCTTCCGGTTTCACGGGTTGGAAGCCTATAACTTGTGGCACGACGAGGCTTGGGTCGCGGTATCCGTGGTTCAGGCCGGGTTCCGGGAGATGTTCTTTTCCGAGTACCCGCAAACGACCCCGCCATTATTACTGATCCTGATTCGGATCCTCGCCCAGTTCTTCGGCTCGAGCGACTGGGTACTCCGTCTCTGGCCCGCTCTGGCGGGGGTCGCAACGACGGCCCTCATCTACTTTGTCTGCCGACGACTCACGGGGAGCGCGACCGCAGGCCTGATATCCATGTCGATCTGGGCCATGAACCCGATGGCCCTGCGTTATTCACAGGAGCTAAAGCAGTACTCCACCGATGCCATGGTAGGGCTCCTTCTGATGCTTCTCGCCGAACGAATCGTCGATCGGGCTCGGAAAGAGGGAGCAGCACCCCGGGTGTCGGGTTTCACCCTGCTGGCCACGATCATCATTGGGTTCTCCTATCCCTCGGTGTTCTTCATTGCGGTGGTGGGGGCTCGATTGGCGTGGCACCTCCTGGTCGAGGATCTCCCCCGAGCCGAGTTCCGGCGGGGGTGGTGGGCATGGATGGGGTATGTCGGCGCCACGTCTTTGGCTTTTTTCGCGACCTACCATTACCTGATCCGGCCGCAAATCACTGACTGGCTGGTCGGTTTCTGGTCCGACAACTACCTGCCCCTCGCCAGCCCGACGGAGGTTGTGACCTTCGCGTTCGGACGAACGTATGATTTCTTCTGGTACCTCTTCAGTGATTGGGCGGACGGCATCCTGCTCGGTGAAGCCCCTGCGCTGTTCGCCCTGGTGTTTCTCATCGGCACTTTAAGCTTGATAGCCACCCGGCGCGGTCTTGCCCTCTTCTACCTGATGGCTCCGTTCGCTCTGACGCTCCTCGCGGCGGCACTGAGGAGGTATCCCTATGGCGGAATCCGAGCAGACCTGTTTCTGGTGCCGTTACTCTTCATCGGGGTGGCTTACGGTCTGGACCGCTTGATCGCGGTGACCAGGGCCGGACCTCGTCTTTCCAAGGCGCTCGTGCTCCTCCTGATCCTGCTCTTTCCGTATCTGCAGGTGATCGAGAACAAAGGAGCGTATCTCAAACGAAACGAGGACATGCGGTCCGTGACGCATACGGTCGGGGAGCGCATCGAAGTCGGGGACATGATCGGCGTCCATCCGGCCGGGTACTACGCTTTCAGACACTATGACCGTGGAACGACACCGGATATTCGGAGCGTCGGGTCGTTCGATGACTCGGATCTCGAGAGTGCCGAGCAGGGCATCGATGGGTTGATCGACTCTCTCGCCTCCCAGGGCCAACTGTGGCTGGTGTTCTCGAGAGACCGGGGAGGCCATAGAAACGCATACCGAAACCTTGCGGCCCGGCGCTGTGAGGCCAACGGAGCGTGGGAGTTCGAAAACGCCGCCGCGTATCGCTTCCAATGTGACGGGATGGCGGACTGAAGAACTCTCCAATTGGAACCGGGAAGACTTGCCCCTGCGACCGTCGTCCGTGGTGGCCGCCCAGCGTAGGTATAGATTTTGCTTCTTTGAGACGATGTTTCCCAACCGCAGCCAACGAAGGAGGTGAAAGAACCGTCCGGGGGACCATATACCCCGCTACTCGTTCTTGCGGGTTCCACAGACTGTACCTCACACTCCGGCTGCGGCAAAACAACAAGGAGCGGCTCTTTCTCCTTCTCTTCGTTCTCAGCGAACCGGGTTTATGAGCACCAACTATGCAGGTCAAGACCTGATCTTCATCATCTCACAGCCCCGGTCGGGATCAACCCTGCTGCAGCGCGTTCTATTCGGGCATCCCGATGTGCAGACCTCAGCCGAGACCTGGCTGATGCTTCACCCTGCATACAGCCTCAAGAAGACCGGCCTCACAGCAGAATACGGTACGCGTTTCGCCTATCAGGCAGTGCAGGAATTCCTGGAGAATTATGCCGGAGGGACCGAGGTCTACCTCGATGCGATCCGCGAATGGGCCCGGGTGATTTACGGCCATGTGACTCAGGAGAACCACAGGGTCCGTTTTCTCGACAAGACTCCCAGGTATTTCTATATAATCCCCGAACTATATCGACTGTTTCCCGAAGCGAAGTTCGTGTTCTTATTGCGGAACCCGATGGCTGTACTTGCGTCAGAGCTCAACACTTATGTAAAGGGCAACTGGCCAGTTCTCGGGGTCTTCAAGTCCGACCTGGTATCGGCCCCTGGCTGGATCCTCGAAGGCATCGACCTGATGGGTGACGATGCCTACGTGGTCCACTATGAACGTTTCGTCTCCGATCCTGACAACTCGTTGCGGGCTTTGTGTGACTACCTGGAACTCGATTATCACGAGGAGATGCTGGACTATTCTCGAACACCGAAGCCGGTGGGGAGGTTTAATGATCTGGTCGGCATAGATCAGCACACAGCACCCAGCACCATGAGCGTCGACAAATGGAAGGGCATGGTCGAAGACGATCAGTCATTACATTTCGCCCAGCGTTACCTTGAAACGCTCGGGCGTGGTACAATGAACGGGCTCGGTTACGATTATGATGACGTGCACAAGACACTGCACGGCAGAGTGGTGTCGACGAGGAAACTCTACCCCTGGTCCATCGCCATACAACCTGAATCTGAATGGACATACCGCCAACACTTCGTATCCGACCTATTCCTTTATAGGAAGAACAAGGGATGGGTACGGGGCACCCCATCAGCCGTCAGAAAGCATTCCGAGATCGTGGCCCGGGCGATTCTGAGAGCCCTTTCTTCACCTGACATCGGGTAACCCCCCGGCCTCGGCCTCCCATCCCGTCTTGCCCAATCCACTGGGCCCTCTCGCCAAGACCGGCCAACACCATCCCATCCTCCCCAGTTCATTGTCGCGTTGGCGCTGCGCCTTGCGGATCCCCTGCACCGGCTTGGCTGGGGGGAGGGAGCCGGAGGCGGTGTTTCGGGCGGGGAATCGATGGTTGGTGACACCGCCCTTGACTAGCCCGTTCTTTGCAGGAAAATCTCAGGCTCTGAGGGCCTATCCGCCCGAAAACATGTGAACCCGACAAGGCCGAAGGTCGACCATGAATCACGCACTCGTAGAACAAATCGCCGAAGGGTGGAAGCTTGCGGCTCCCCCCGTGAGACCGAGTCCCGCTACGGTAGAGGCATTTCGGGCGGTCCTGCCAAGGGAAGAAGGCTGGCGCGGATTGGTGCAGGGGGCTACCCCCGAGGTTGTCGATCTCATGCTTTCCCGCGAGGCGGGGCGGGTGGTTTGTATGGACCTACACCCGGAGACGATCGAAGCCATGCGGACTCTAGGCTCACAGGATTGGTCGCAGGTTGAGATCTTGGTCGGGGATTGGACCGATGACCAACCAGAACTTCGGTCGGCCTTCGACATCGTGATCTCCGATGGCGGCCCTCTCTTCGTTCCCTTCCCTTCTGGCTGGAGTCGCCTCTTCGAGACCACCCACAGGCAGTTGGCTCCAGGGGGTAAAGCCGTGTTCCGAACCTGGGTGGAGCCATCGGACAGCCCTCCGTTCGACGAGTACTACGAAGCGGCTCTAACCAGGTTCGAAGAGAGGAGACCGTCCAACTCTACGAACGAGCAGGAAGATCTCTTTGTCCAGCTTGTGTCCGAGGTAAAGAGCGCCTCCATGTTCGGGACCATCGACGCGGACGGCACCATCCTGGCGAATCGTATCTGGCCGGCATGGCAGGGCCTGGAGACGGATCTAAAGGCACGGTATGGGGAGGGTCCTCTGCGAGCGGTGATCTCGGCCCTCTTCGACCGAACCAATCCAGTGGGGGCGGACGGGGTACACCTGGTTTCGGCACCAGGAGAGAAGCTCTTTCGTCCCGTCCTGGAGAACCTCGGATTTGTCGTCGACGTGGTCACGTTGGACGAACCCGATACCCCGAGATGGAACGTGGTAGTGACGGGGACGAAAGCATAGCGAACAACATGCTCATCAAGAACTTCCTGGCTTATTTGCCCGGAGCGGATGGGGAAGCAGAGAACCGGGAGGCGGAGCGGATCGCTGGGTGGGCAAAAGAAAGAGGGCGACCGACCCTTCATTCCGGGTACTTTTTGGCCTATGAGGGATATGCCGGGAGAGAAACGGCTGCCCCCCTCGGAAAACCCCGCGACCGGATATTCCTTCACGTCCTTCCAGGGGCGGCTCTGTCTCCTGTGACCGGGGAAACCGAGGCCCTCCCTCCGACGATGGCTGCCTGGGAGTCCTGGGCAGACCGCCGGGTGGATCTCTTCAACCTCATCCGCACCCGACCCACCGAGCTCCATATCATCAGCGACGTTCTGGGCTTGTTACCCTATTGGATCGGGAAGCTGGAGATGGGGATTGTCGTCTCCTCCTCCATTCACGACGTACTCTCGGCCTTCCCAGAGCTGGCCAGGCCCTTCGATCCCATGGGGATCTCCAATTACCTCATCGGAGGCCGAGGGACCCGGACGGTCCACGCCCGCATTCGAAGTTCGAGTGCAGGGGCCACCCTGAGATGGACGGAATGGGACGGCCCCGACACCGATCGCGACCGACGATTGCGACCGATACCCCTCGAGCCAGATCTGTCAAGTAAGGACGCCATCAATCGGGTCGTGGAGCTCCTGGCAAGCAATCTAGGCTCCTTCCTCGAAGGATCGAAGGACGGACTCCTGCCCCTGACGGGTGGGTTCGATTCCCGTCTCATGGCTTGCATATTGAAGGAAGCAGGCATCCCCTGCCAGACGGTCACGTTAGGAAATCGATTCCATTCAGAGGTCAAGGTAGCCCGTCGTATCGCCAAGATCCTCCGGCTTCCCCATACCCTTCTCGAGCCGCGGGGAGATCTCCTGGACCGCGTGCCCCTCTTGCTGACGGCTCAGAATGGTCACTGCAGATATGAGAGCATCTACATCACGGAGTTCCTGGACCGGGGGTATTCCCTGGGGACCCCCATCCTGCACGGCCTCCTGGGAGGGAACCTGGCCTATGGAGGCGCCTTTTTCTCGTCCTCCGAGCTCCAGAACACCCCCCAATCTATGGCTCGTTTCCTCGCGAACTGGATCGTAAGGGAGCTCCAACCCGACTTCGCCGACACCTTGAGGCTTCCGGGGGGGGTAGAGGCTTACGTTGAAGAGATCACCGCCGACCTCGTGCCGGCCGAGAGTCTGTTGCACCCGATGTTCATCTGGGACCTGGAAAATCGCCAACCCAGAGGGGTGGGCGCCCAACTCCCTTATCTGGGACAGGAATATCGGGTCGGGGCACCTTTCTATGACCGGGAACAGATCTCGGCCTGGATGGCGATTCCCCGCATGGGTCATGAAGACCGGCGACTTCTACGGTGGATTTTTCAGGAAAGATTCCCTGCCCTGGCATCCATTCCCCACGCGGAGGAGCAGCCCTACCTCCTCCCCAATAGCGTTGCGTCCACCCGGCATCTGACAGCACTCCTCGCACGTCGCGCCGGGGACGGGGTACTTCGCCGCCTCCTTCCCGGACACATCGGGCGAATCCGGCGCCGGGACATTTGGCACTTTTGGCACGGTTCCACCCCGAAACAGGTGGACCGCCAGATGGAGGCCCTCGCAGAGAGGAGACGGGCCGTTGTGGAGGTTCTTGGCTGGGCGCCGGCTGATGGGGCAACGGAGGGAGAGGACTTCTGGGATCGTATCACGACGACACCCCAGAGGGCCGACCAGATCCGGAACGCCTTTTTCGTCCTTGCCGAATACTGCGCCTGGCTCAAGGGCACGATCCCTGGGATTTGATCGAGAGATGCCACAAGTGGTCGAGCGTCACTAGTGAGGACTGATCTGGAGTCCGTTCTCGCGAGGAAAAGCGAGCGGCTGATCGTGACAGCGATCAACGAGGGTTTTTTCGAGATGTATTGCAGCTGGCTGGACTCCGTGAAGCGCATCGACCTCGGCTAGGAGAACGTGCTGGCCTTCGCCTTCGACGCAACGTCTGCACCTAGCCTCGCGGGCGTAGCAAAGCGCTCCGTTTAATGTCGGTGAGGTCGCAGTGTACGAACAACGGCCGACGAAACGTCTGACCTTCCATCTGACCTGGAAGGTTCTCGGCGGCAGACTCGTCTACGTCGAGAAGAGGAAAGCGCGCGCCCTGCAGCTGAAGGATTTCACCATCTCGGCCCCGATCCCGCCGGCGCCCCGGTGATCAGGACGGTCTTTTCGCGGAGACTCGGGCAGATCGCGAAGAGGCCGTCACCTTCTTTATCTGTGAGGATGTTCAACGTTCGGTCACCTCGATCGGCGCATTTTGCTCCGGCGAAACGATCTTCAGCAACTCATCGACGAACCTCGAAGGGTTGTGGTACCGTCGCGCCTGCGGGGGCCACCCGGCGACCTCTTTCTATTACCGCCGGCCACCCGGTCAACAGGCGATCGAGCGCCGAAGCCACCCCGTCGCTGTCGAATGTTTCAGGGCAGATTTCCCTCGAGCCGAGATTCTCCATCTGCTCTTGCATCCGGCTCCCTCGGTTTCCGAGCACCGTGATGGGACTCCCGCGGGCCTGGCGTTCGTGATAGATAGCCAGATCCGTGTGGAAGTGATGCCCGTTTCGATTCAACAAACCCGGGTCAAGCAGAAGAACTCTCACCCACCTGCTCTCCGGTCTGAATCCTGCCCCCCGTCTGTCTTTCGCACTTCCTCCTCGATCCAGCGGTACGTCGCCTCGAGGCCTTCCCTAAGAGGACGTTTCGGGGCCCATCCGAGCTTCTCGCGTATCAGCCGGTTGTCCGAGTTTCGTCCCCGAACGCCCTGGGGGCCAGGGATGTGCCTGAGGGAGACCCGTTTTCCGGCAATCTCGGCGACAAGCCCGGCCAGGCCATTGATAGTGATCATCTCGTCGGAGCCAATGTTCACCGGGCCTGGGAAACCTGAACGCATGAGCCGGAGCGTGCCCTCCACGCATTCGTCCACGTAGAGGAAGGAGCGCGTCTGAAGGCCATCACCCCAGATCTCAACCTCCCCTCCGTCCTGGGCAACGGCCACCTTACGGCATAGGGCCGCCGGAACCTTCTCACGCCCACCGCGCCAAATGCCTTCGGGACCGAAGATGTTGTGATAGCGAGCGATCCGGACCTGCATCCCGAAGTTCCGGCCAAAGGCGAGGTAGAGTCGCTCACTGAAGAGCTTTTCCCATCCGTACTCGCTGTCCGGGTCGGCCGGATAGGCGGAGTCCTCGGCACATCTCGGCATTTCCGGGTCCAGTTGGTTGTGCGCCGGATACATACAGGCCGAGGACGAATAGAAGACCCGCTCCACGGCCCGGCGGTGGCATGCATCCAGAATATTGAGATTGATTAGCGCCGAGTTGTGCATGATGTCGGCATCGTTCTCGCCGGTGAATACGAAGCCGGCTCCACCCATGTCGGCCGCCAGCTGGTATACCTCATCGAACCGGCAGTCCACAACCGAACGGCAGTTGGCGGGATCCCGCAGGTCCGCAACCACGAAGTCGTCGGCAGGGGTTTCGTCAAACTCTGGATATTTGAGGTCCACGCCTCTGACCCAATCACCCCAGCGCTTGAGGCGCTTGACGAGATGAGATCCAATGAACCCGCCGGCGCCACATACCAGGACTTTGTTGGCCATTTGTGTTCAACCCCGAAGAGTTGGTTGATGGGTAGCCCCTCGAGCTCCTCTTTCACTCGCCCGGAGGTTTACGGGATGTATTCACTTCTCTCAGGAAGTGATGGAGGGGTAGGAGCCCAGGTGTTTGTCCGTAGGTCCGGTAATCTTTTTCTGTCCCTGCACCGGCGCCCTCTGGAACTGACCCGCCAAGAATCCCCATCAGGGCGTAGAAATCCAATTCAGAGCCGCCAGCCAGGAACCGTTTGAGAAGCTGCTCTGCCGCGTCGGCAACCCAAGCATGGGTGGCGTTGCCCTCACGCCGCTTGATCTCAAGGACCCGGAAGCGGAGATAGATGGTCTCAGGATCCCAGCAGGTGCCATGTAACCCCAGCGTGTTCTCCGAGTCCCGGGTCTCACCCTCGAGGGGTGCCCTGATATCCTTATACCCATCCGCCCGGAACCGCCTGATCTGATCCCATTCACTTCCGGTCACATCCCGATAAGGGTAGTGACGGACGACATCGTGCCTGTAAATCTTCAGACCGTAAATCACCCGATCCAGATGAACGTCATAGAGGGCACAGACGTATTGCGCGACGTCGGACGCCATATCGGCGAAGCGCCGATAGAGGGTGCGGACGGCATGGGGGTAGAGCAGCATATCCTCGTCGACCTGGACGTAGAAAGGCGTCTCGCAGTCGTCCATCATCTTCTGTAACGCCGCGCTCATCGGCGCGACATGATCGATCACACCAAGCGAGAACTCGCAGTCCTGTTCCTCCAGATGTCTCAAGCAAGTTTCGAATGTCGGAGATCCTACGGTGCTTACAAACACCGTGAGAACGTCACGAAAGTCACTCTTGACCTGATCGCTCATAAAACCCTCTCACAAAACCACTCCAACACCGATCTTCAGGTGTCCGACCATCGTGGATTTCGTCTGGTCTGCCTGATTGAACCTCGTGGGGAGTCACAATACTATCTTGGGAGGGATGGGAGATCAATTTGGGGTTCGAACCCACGGAGCCGCCGTGAGTTTCCGTGCAACCATCGTCATACCGGTGCTGAACCAACGGGCCGACTGGCTCGAGCAGTGTGTTCTCTCTGGTTTGAGCCAAACGGTTGGATGCGAGACGATCGTGGTCACTTCCCCTGAGACGGCCGCCCCTACCCTGACTCAACTCGCCCGAATCGGTCGTGAGAACTCTGGTTTGCGGGTTCTTCAGGAAAAAGGGACCGGCTTTGCCGCAGCACTCAATACCGGCATATGCGCGGCTAGTTCGTCTCGCGTGGGTTTTCTCCTTTCCGACGACTGGCTCGAGAAGAAGGCCGTCGAGACATGCCTACGTTTCGAATCCGATATCGTAAGCACGGGACTGCGGGGATACGCAAGCGACGGGAAACAGGTTTTTGAGAGTATATCCCGATCTCCCAGCGTGGAGGAATTCCACCGACTGTCCACCCTGGAGCTCAAGGCCAGTTATCTGAAGCACTTTCTGTTCTTCAGAAAGGAGAAACTCCTGGCGGTCGGCGGAGTCGATGAAACCATCGGTCTCACCGGGCCCGACGACTTCGACCTGCCGTGGACCCTCCTCGAACAAGGAGCCACCGTGAGCCTCATACCGGACCAGCTTTACAACTACAGGGACCACGAAGGCGAGCGCCTTACTCTTCGAAGCGCAGAGGCGCAGGTTCAGGATCTTTCCAGGATCTTGGATAAGCACGCAGTCGGGGGTGAAGAGAGAGAGAGAATCGTTCGCCGCCACTCCCTGTCCTATGGTCACCCGTACCATGTCACTGCGAAGTTGAGAAAAGCCCGGTTGCAGGCTGGTTCCCCCGGCGACAGCGATTCGCCCCGCCGAGATGCCTGAAGGAAAACGGGTGACTGGTCCGTTCCGCTATCGCGTGATTACGGCAGATCGGCGGGAGGAATTCGTAGGCAAGGGCCACAAACAAAGGCACTTTTTCCCGCACACTCTTCATTTCCTTCCCAAGGCAGGTCCGGGCGCACTGAGATTGTCC
Source organism: Gemmatimonadota bacterium (assembly GCA_039589815.1). Lineage (GTDB taxonomy): Bacteria > Gemmatimonadota > Gemmatimonadetes > Longimicrobiales > Gaopeijiaceae > JABDNZ01. The sequence continues at coordinate 10,586 of JBDHGR010000088.1, forward strand.
GTCTCGATGTGCGGCAAAAGGGACCCCAACGCCCAGTGGGAGATCTTGCTTCATGGTGTGTCTCCCCAGATCGATGATTTCCCTCGGGACTTGTTCTTCGACAACGATATCGTATGGCACAAACGGCAGTACGGGATGCCGGGCCATATCGCATTCGCCTTCCTGGTTGTTGATGGGGACCGCATGTTCGGGATCAACTATGTGTCGGATCTCGTGCAACGGATCGCTCGGAGACGAGAAGCCAAAACCCGAATAGAGAAAATATTCGACGGATGGATATACATGTTGTTGAATGGTGTCCTGGGCTTCGCGGCTGAGATGGAAGCCAGGACTTTCTATTCTCCTTCCGCCGAATTGGTGATGGAGAATTCCCGACGTGCAGGCCCCGAGCTCTTCCAGCGGGTCTACGATCGAACGCTCCTGAAGCTATTCGAAGCACGGCGTGAGGGAGCCTGGTGGGCCATCGATGTCCGGCAAGCCTTACGACGCGTCGTGATTCCCGTGACATGTGTGGAGAACAGACCATCGGTTTCGACCGTCTGCTTGACCTACGAAGTGACCGCACTGGCCAGCGATGAGCCTTCTTGGCCAGGAAACCCCCCGGGAGGGTTCGAGCTTTCTTCCCTGGAAATAGCCACCCACCTCGAACGGAAGATGGGACTGCCGGGAACGTATGTGGCGCCCCGAGATCTGTTTGCAGATGTCAAGAAGCTCGTGGCCACCGAAAGAGCTTGCCTGGCATTCGGCGCCTCGGAGACAGGCTCCTCGGATCGTGGCCAGCTTCAGCGGGAACTGGAACGCTGTCGCCGCGTCAGCTCGAGAACGAAAGGGTATCGGCTCCCGGACGGGCGCCTGCCAGGCGCATCCGAGGCGTTCGATCTGTGTTTTCACAAATTCGATTGGGTCCTTGTCGACCACCTCAAGGCCAGGAAGCAGACCCCGCATCTCGAGGCCGGCATGGTCAGGATCCCGAATGTGATCACCGATCATGATCT
>JBDHGR010000089.1:0-12148 GCA_039589815.1 Gemmatimonadota bacterium
TGGTGGTCCATCTCGGTGACCTCCCTCGGCGCTGAAACCTCCTTCCTCATGAGCCCGTAGGACGCCTAAGAGACTTAGGTATTCCATTCAGCAAGGGCTCTCCCCATGGCCGGAGATCTTTTCACAGGCACTCTGGAACTTCTCATCCTTCGAACTCTGGCAAACGACCTGGTTCACGGATACGGCATCGCCAGGTGCATCCGGGATCGAACCGACGGTGTCCTGGATGTGGAACAGGGGGCCTTATATCCGGCTCTCCACCGCTTGAACCGACGTGGTTTCCTCAGAGGGGAATGGGGAGAGACCGAAACCGGCCGGAGGGCCCGATTCTACTCATTGACGGGGAAAGGGCGAGCAGCCCTGGCAAAAGAAACGGCCCGTTGGGATGAGCATGCCAAGGCCGTATATGCGGTTCTGAAGCGCTCGGAGGGATAGACCATGAAGCCGACATTCAGGGCGGGGAGTTTCCAGCCGGACCCGGAGCGGGACGTGAAGGAAGAGATTGAAGCTCATATCGAGATGGAAGCCGAGGCCCTCATGGCGAAGGGCGTGCCGGAGGCGGCGGCCCGGGACGAGGCACGCCGACTCTTTGGCGACCGCAAACGGTTTCAGGAAGAAGCCCGCAAGGATGCTTCAGCCCGGGAACGTGGGGTCAGGTGGCAGGACCGCTTCGACGCCTTTTCCAGGGACGTCCGGTTTGCCTTCCGACGCATGGCCAAGAGTCCCGGCTTCACGTCTATCGCCATCCTCTCCCTGGCTCTGGGTATCGGAGCCAACACGGCCATCTTCAGCTTGGTGAACTCCATCCTCCTCTCCGGCGTCCCCATGCGGGCCCCCCAGGAGTTGGTGGAGGTTTATACCAGCGAGGAGGGCACTCCCGAGGAGCCCGGGTATCCCTACAGTGTGTCCACCTATCCCGACCTTGTGGACCTGCGGGAACAGACGGACGTCTTCTCAGGAGTAGCGGGTTACGAAGCATTCTTCTCCAGGCTGGAAACCGAAACCACAACAGAACCCATCTGGGGTGAAGCCGTCTCCTGGGACCTTTTCTCCGTCCTGGGCATCGAGCCCGAGGCCGGGAGGTTCTTCGTAAGCGAGGAAGGCCAGACACCGGGTACCCATCCCGTGTCCGTCCTGGGTTACGACTTCTGGCAGAAACGATTCGGAGGCGACCCTTCCATCGTCGGCCAGAGCATTCGCCTGGGAGGCCGGCAGTACACCGTGGTGGGGGTGGCGCCCAAAGAGGTCCAGGGCTTCACCGCTCCAGGACTCAACATGGACATGTTCGTGCCCATGATGATGTCCGACGTCCTGAACTTCGAGGGCTCGTCCGACCACCTCACCCAACGGACATCCCGCAGCACGTTCATCAAAGCGCGCCTTGCCCCTGGCGTGTCCGTGGAACAGGCCAGGGCAGCCCTGGCCACCCTCTCCTCCCGACAAAGAGAAGCCTATCCCGAAGCCTGGGAGGGACGGGACTTCAACCTACTTCCCACCTCCGAGGTGGCCATCCATCCTCTTGTGGACGGCCCCGTGACTGGCGTGGCGGCTCTTCTTCTGACCGTGGTGGGTTTGGTCCTTCTGGTGGCGTGCACCAACCTGGCCGGATTCCTTCTTGCCCGAGCATCGGACCGGAAAAAAGAGATCGCCCTTCGGCTGGCCATGGGCGCCACCAGGTGGGCCCTGATTCGACAGCTTCTCACGGAGACCGTGGTCCTGGGAGTCCTGGGCGGGCTGGCAGGACTTCTGGTGGCGAACTGGGTTCTCCAGGCCCTCATGGCTTTCCAGCCCCCCATTCCCATCCCCATCAACCTGGACGTGGGCCTGGACGGCACGGTCCTTCTCTTTACTCTGGGGGTGGCCGCGGCGGCCGGGCTCTTCTTCGGGCTGGTTCCGGCCCTGCAATCCACCAAACCCGACCTGGCCCCAACGCTGAAGGACGAGTCCCGGGGCGCCTCGGGCAGGCAGAAACGCTTCAGCCTCCGGAATGGTCTGGTGGTGACCCAGGTGGCCATCTCCATGGTCCTCCTCATGGGAGCCGGCCTCTTCCTACGAAGCCTCCAGAGCGCTCAGAGCATCGACCTGGGCTTCACTGTCAGGGAGGGCGGCATCGTATGGCTCATGGCCTTCGGAAACGACATGCAGCCGGAGGAATTCGCTGACTTCTCCCGAACCGTCCAGGAAAGGGCCCGGGCCATTCCGGGGGTGGAGAAGGTTGCGTCGGCAGAAATGGTTCCCCTGGGGATCTCCTTCCAGACCGGAAACTGGGATATCCCGGGGGTGGAACCGCCGAGCGGAGAAGACCACCACGAGATCGCCTATAATACCGTCTCGAACACGTATTTCGACGTGATGGGAATCCCAACCGTGTCAGGCCGGTCCTTTGGACCGGAAGACCGGTCGGGATCGGAGTTGGTCGCCGTCATCAGCGAGACGGCTGCCCGGGAATACTGGCCCGGCGAAAGCCCTGTCGGCCGAGAAATCGTCAGACCCGGCAACGAAAGGAACTACCGAATCGTCGGGGTGGCGAGAGACACGAAGGTGTGGACCTTGGGCGAGGAATACCGCTCCTATATCTACCTGTCCCTGGAGCAGTCAGAGGAGGCCACCGCCCATGTCGTAGCCACGGGCACCATCCCGGAATCCCAGATCGTGGCTGAGCTTCAACGCATAGCCCGGGAAGTGGACTCCCGGGTTATCGTCATGGAATCCAAGACGGTGTCGGATCACCTCTCCATCGCCCTCTTCCCACCTCGCATGGCTGCCCTTCTCCTTGGTGTGTTCGGGGGCCTGGCCCTGATCCTGGCCTGTACCGGCCTCTACGGCACCGTGGCCTTCAGCGTCTCTCGGCGAACCCGTGAAATGGGAATCAGATTGTCATTGGGGGCCGAAGCCGGAAAGGTGGTGTCCATGGTTCTCAGGGGAGCCATGAGCCTGGTGATCGTGGGAACGGTAATCGGTGTGGTCCTGAGCCTGGGTCTGGCTCAGGCAATTCAAGGGTTTCTCTACGGCGTCGGGGCCTTGGATCCGGTCACCTTCCTCGGCGTACCCATGATCTTGGTGGGCGTTGCCCTGGTTGCCGCTCTCGTGCCCGCCCGAAGGGCCAGCAGGGTGGACCCTGTTCAGGCGCTGAAATCGGAGTAGCCTGAAATCGGAGTAACGTAGACCCGGAGGAGGCTGGATCAGTCGTACTTCAGGGCCCGAACCGGGTCCACCGTGGCAGCTTTTCTGGCCGGCAGATAGGTGGCCACAAGAGCCACCAGTCCCAGCACCGCGGGCACGGAGATGAAACTCACCGGGTCGATTCCCCGCCCGGTGAGCAGCAGGCTCTTGATGAGCTGGCTCGCCCCAAGTGCGCCGACGAGTCCCACCGAACCCCCAACCAGCACAAGGCGTAAACCCTGCCTGACCACCATTCCGGTGACGTCCTGCCGGTTCGCCCCGATGGCGACGCGAATCCCGATTTCACGGGTCCTTTGGGCTACGGAATAGGCCATCACGCCGTAGATCCCCACCGACGCCAGGATCAGGCCGAGAACACCGAAAGCACCCAGGACGATCCCCGCCAGCCGAGCAGGCATGAGGGCGATTCCCAGGTGGTTGTTCATCGTTTTTACGTCGAACATGGGGAGATCAGGATCCAGTCCCCGAACGATCTCCCGGAGGGGGCCGATCAGCGCCTCCGGGTCTCCTGTGGTCCGAACGTGGAGGTACATGCCGGCGCCCCACGACTGGGCCAGCGGAAGGTACTGGTGGGCTAAGGGAGCTTCCCCCAGGCTGCCATATTTCCCGGTGGGAACCAGCCCTACCACCGTCCGCTCCATCCCCGACGAATTCACCTGCTTACCAATAGGACTTTCTCCTGGCCAGAACCGGTCGGCGAAGTGCTGGTTCACGACGATGGCGCCGGGACCGTCGGCCTCGTCCTCTTCGGTGAACCCGCGACCCTGGATGAGGGGAATCCCCATGGCTTCGAAATAACCTGGGCCCACCCTGTTGTAACGGATGCTCATCCGCTCTTCGGGAGACGGATCGTACCCAGGGATCTCAACGCTGGTATCACTGCTGGAGAAGCCCAGGGGCACCGTTTCACCGAGGGCTGCCACCGCGACGCCAGGGAAAGCATTCACCCTGTCCAGGAGCTCCCTGTAGAACTGCTCAGTCCGCTCCCGCTCATATCCCTGGAGGCTCGGATCCATTGCCGCCATCAGGACATTCTCGGGGTTGAAGCCCTTATCTACGTCGGTAGCCGCAGCGAGGTTCTGGATGAAGAGGCCAGCGCTGATAAGGAGTATGAATGAAAGGGCCATTTGCCCCACGACCAGGGCACGGCTGGTTCTGGATCCTTTCACGCCCTCCGCAGAAATCTCGCCTTTTAAAGCCGTCACCAGGTCGGGCCGTGACGCTTGTAGGGCCGGGGCCAATCCGAAGACGATCCCGGCCACCAGCGCCACCACCAAAGAGAAGAGTAGGACCGGGAGGTTGATGGCCAGGTCGAAGGAATGGGGCATGTCGATGGGCAGGGTGATCTGACTGGCGCCTTTCACCGCCGCGAAAGCCAGGAGAAGGCCGGCGGCCCCGGCCACCAGGGAGAACACGAGGCTCTCGATGAGGAGCTGGGAAACCACTCTCCCCCGGCTGGCCCCCAGGCTCAACCGGACACCGATCTCTTTCTTCCTGTCCTGAGCCCGGGCCAGGAAAAGATTCGCCACGTTTACACAGGCGATGAGAAGGAGGAGCCCCACTACTCCCATAATGACCCCGGACATTCCCAGCGCTGCGTTTCGCATGTCGGGGGCAAGGACTACTTCCGACTGGGGTATGAGGAGCATCTCGGGCTCATCATACTCCTCCGGCATCTCTTCCCTGAGCTGAAGAGTGAGGCCGTCCAAACCCGCCTGGGCCACCTCTGGTGAAAGGCCGGGCCGGAGGCGGGCAATGACCTGCATGAAGTTGTTTCCCCGGGCCTCGAACCGATTGTACCCAGGCTTGAACTCCAACTGCATCATGAGGGGGACCCAAACGTCGGCCTGGAGGATGGGGATGACCCCCCTGAACTCCGCCGGCAGCACCCCGATGATCTCGTAGGGGTGTCCGTTGACCAATAGCGACTGCCCGAGAACGCTTGGATCACCGGCGTATCGAGTCTGCCAGAAGTAGTTGCTGATTACCACCACCGGGCTGGCCCCCGGAGCCCGTCCCTCTTCCTCTGGGATGAAGGTGCGCCCCATCTCGGCGTTCACACGCATGACCTGGAAATAGTTGGCCGAGACCATCTTCCCCAACCGCATCTCGCTCTGCCCCTGGGAGCTGACGCTGGTGGCCTCCAGACTCCAGGCCGCGACGCCGCTGAATAGCTCCCCAGACCGATCACGAAGATCGAAGTAATGGGGGATCGAGTTGGATCCGTATTGGATGCCCGGCCAGCTTCGGTAGATCTGAACCAGCTCTTGCGGCTCACGAACCCCGGGCAGGGGCTTGAGGACCAGATCGTACACCGCGCTGAAGACGGCGGTGTTGAGGCCGATTCCCAGAGCCAGGGTAGCCACCGCTGCAAGTGTAAACAGCGGGTTCTTGGACAACATCCGGACGGCGATCTTCAGATCGTGGAGCAGAATATGCATGCCGGTTCGGGGTTCGGGTGCGGGGGTCCGTTCTTTCAAGAACGAACTCGACGTGCGTCCGGTTTCAAACCTTGCCGTCGTCTTCCACCCAAAACGAGGGTTGGGGGTGGTCGGTTCATGGTGAACCCCCGACCTTTTCCGCTGTAGAACCACAGAGGCTCGGATAAAACAAAGGTGGATCGGAACCAGCGGTCCAGCTTCCGGCTCGAAAGGCTGCGGCCATGCGAAAGATGCTCCTGGTTGTTCTGGCTTCGTTCCTATCCCTCCTGACCACGGCTTGTGACATGGGGTTGGCGTACGGAGACCCCAACGTGGTCATCATCGTGTCCGCCGAGGACGATTGGGCCGTCATGGAAGACTCGGTGTTTGCCGTCATGTCCCCGGACGTTTTCACGCTGCGAACGGAACGGACCTTCCGTCTGATGCACCAGGTCCCGGCGGGCGAGGAATGGTTGCGTTTGCGCAGGTTCAAGGAGGAGGTCCTCATAGGGGCGCCAGCGGACCCTTGGGTTGCTGAAGCGCTGGCGACGCTGGAGGACGAGGTCACGTACCAAGTCCCGGGAATCGTGGAGACCGAAGACGTCTGGGCTCGGAACCAGAAGGTCACCATCATGCTGGTGGATCCGGATGAGGACGTCCCTTCACAGGTCTTCTCCATGGTGGGTGAGGTCCATTCCCGCCTGGACCAGCGGTTTCGTGAGGGAGCCCTGACCCGGATGTTCGTCAGCGGGACCAAGGAGGGGCTGGCCGACAGCCTCCGACAGACCGCCGGATTCAGCCTCACCCTCCCGGATGTCTACCAGTGGGCCGTAGAGGATTCAGTCTACATTTTCCGAAACGACAACCCGGATCCATCTGAGCTCATCCGCCAATTTGGGGTCACCTGGAGAACGCCCATTCCCGAACTCCTGACTGTGGATTCCCTCTTGGATTGGAAGGAAGCCGTTGCCCGGGAGCGGTACGATTATCCCCAGGTGGTGGATCGCGGGGAGTTGAACTCCCAGACCCTTGCCATGGGGAGCATGGCCATCGATGAGGTCCGGGGGGGATGGACCAACCCCCCCGGCGGTTGGCCCGCGGCGGGACCTTTCATCTTCTGGAGCGTGGCCTGCCCCGAACAAAACCGCCAATACTTCCTCGATGCCTGGCTCTACGCCCCGGGAAAAGACAAGTGGGAATACCTTCTCCAGCTGGAAACCATCATGAAGTCCTTTCGATGCGGCTTCCGGTCCGGCGCTTAGGGGCTCAGAGGCCCTCAACGCCCCATTGGTAGAGAACAGCATTGGAAACGTGAGGTGTATGGGTGGGGCATCGCAGTGAACGTGGGAGACAAAGAATGAAACCGACAACGCAGATCCTGGTCTTTCTTGGTTGCTTGATGATCGGGGCCATCCCGGCGAAGGCCCAGGCGCAGGAGGCTGGGACGAGGAGCCCTGTTCCCCATGACCAAGCCATCTCCGCCAATCCTTTCCTCATCCTATTCGAGTGGTTCAACATGGAATATGAGCGGAAGATCTCTCCCACGAGTACGCTGGGTGTGGGCGGATCCCGCTTTTCCCTGGAAGGGGGCGACGAAAGCTACACCGGGCTGAACGGGTTCTTCCGTTACTATCCCCAGGGCGCGGCGCTATCGGGGTTCAGCCTTGGTGGACGGTTGGGGTTCCACAGCGTGTCCGACGACGACGACGAGGGAAACGCTTTCGGGTTGGGCGTGGACATTGGATACAGCTGGCTCCTGGGGTCGAAGAGAAACTTCTACATCGGGCTCGGGATCGGAGCCACGAGACTGTTCGGAGGGGACATTGAAGAAGGACGGGTGGTGATCCCCAGTATCCGCCTCGTCAACCTGGGATTCGCGTTCTGACCCAAGGTCGAACTCGAGGTTTCGAGAGCCGCCAGCAAGTAGGTTGCTGGCGGCTTTCTCTTTTCCCTTCCAGGCACCAGATTCCAAAGTGTCGAGGTCGATCCAAGGCGGCCCTTTCCCAAGTCTGCACCAAAGGGAGAAACATCGATGAGAGTGAACCCAAAGATCCTGGTGAGCTTCGTCTTCTTTTCCCTGGTCATCTCTCCTCTTCGGGCCCAAGCACAGGAAGGCGTGAGGGAGCCGGTTCCCCACGAACACGTGATTTCGGGAAACCCCCTCATTCTTCTGGCCGGCTGGTTCAATGCCGAGTACGAACGGAAGCTCGCCGAAAACATGACCGTTGGTATCTCCGGAGGCTGGCTCGACCTGAGCGATGACGACTACACGAGCGTCAGTGGCTTTCTTCGCTTCTACCCTCAGGAAGCCGCCTTCACCGGGTTTTATTTCGGGGGTCGGGCCGGGGTCCATAACGTGAAAGAGTCAGAAGACTCCCACACTGCCCTGGGCATCGGAGTGGACATCGGCTATGCCTGGCTTCTGGGCCCAGGCCGGTCTTTTTACGTCGGGCTTGGCATCGGGGCGACCCGCCTTTTCGTGGGGGATCTGGGGGGCGCTTCAGGAACCGTCCCGTCCATACGCCTCATCAACGTCGGCATCGCTTTCTAGGCGCCGGTGTCCGTATCCAGTTGAGCCACCCCCAACACATGGTATCTGTGGGTCGTTTTCTGACCTAGATCTTGGGGTGGTGGCACCACTGGCGTTACACAACAAGAAAAACACGCCTGAAACCTGGGTGTGTGTCTGTCCCCCGTTGCCCCTCCCAAGCCCCTCCCATAGAATTGTGCGTCCCCCCGATTAGGGCCGGAAAAAGAAGACCACCTGAACCCGAGAGAGCCGACCAAGGCGCCGTGTCCTTCGTCCATCTTCACACCCATTCGGAATACTCCCTCCTGGACGGAGCGAACCGAATCTCGGACCTGATCCGGCGGGCTCAGGAGTTCGAGATGCCGGCCCTGGCCCTCACCGATCACGGCTGTCTCTTCGGGGCGTGGACCTTCCAGAAGAACGCCCGAAAAGAGGGGATCAAACCCATCATCGGGATGGAAGCCTACGTGGCTCCCGGGAACCGGAAAGAGCGGGTTCGGGCCGGTCAGGGAGAGCGGGCCTACTACCATCTGGTGCTCCTGGCCCGAGATCTGGAGGGGTACCGTAATCTGGTGAGACTCTCCTCCATAGGGTATACGGAGGGGTTCTACATCCGACCCCGGGTAGACCGGGAGGTCCTGGCCCAATACTCGAACGGCCTCATCGTCACGTCGGCCTGCATGGCAGGGGAGGTGAACCGACACCTTCTGGCCGACAACTGGGAGGGTGCCCGGGAAGCGGCAGCGTGGTACGCAGAAGTCTTCCAGGACCGCTACTACCTCGAGGTCCAGGCCCACCAGACCGAGGGGCAGGCCAAGCTCAACCAGGACGTCTTGAAGCTCTCCAAGGATCTGGGGCTTCCGGTCGTGGCCACCAACGATGCCCACTTCCTCCATAAAGACGATCACGAGGCCCACGACGTCCTCCTCTGCATCGGGCTTGGGAAAGACCGTAACGACCCGAACCGCATGCGGTACGACGACGGCCTCTACTTCAAGTCCCCGGACGAGATTCTGGAGTTCTTTCCGAAACACCCGGAGGTTCTCGAAAACACCCTGAAGATCGCCGATGAGGTTGACCTGGAGATGCCCACCCAGATCCACCTCCCGGAATTCCCCCTCCCCGAGGAGTACCAGGACCCCAACGAGTACCTCGTCCATCTCTCCCTTCAGGGCGCCAAGGAACGGTATGGCGACCCCTTGCCAGCCGAGGTGCAGGAACGTCTGGAGTACGAGCTGGAGATCATTGTGGAGACGGGGTACGCCGGGTACTTCCTCATCACATGGGACTTCATCGACTGGGCTCGGAGAAACGGCATCCCCGTGGGGCCCGGAAGGGGATCGGCGGCCGGTTCGCTGGTGGCTTTCTCCCTCGGGATCACCAACATCGATCCCTTGGAGTTCGATCTCCTCTTTGAGCGGTTCTTGAATCCCGAGCGCATCTCGATGCCGGACATCGACATCGACTTCTGCTTCGATCGCCGAGGGGAAGTCATCGAGTACACCCGCCAGAAGTACGGGCGGGAGGCCGTGGGCCAGATCATCACCTTCGGCACAATGAAGAGCAGGGCCGTGATCCGGGATGTGGGACGCACCTTGGGGTTCGAGCCAGGCGAGACGGACAAGATCGCCAAACTCATACCGAATGCCCCGGGGCAAGCGTTCACGGTTGAGCGAGCCGTGAAGAAGCTGCCGGAGGTCAAGACCTTCTATGAGATGGACGAGAGGCACCGTCAGCTTTTCGACTATTCCATGACGCTGGAGGGTCTGAGCCGGCATGCTTCGGTCCACGCGGCAGGCGTGGTGATCGCCCCCGGGCCCCTGGACGAGTACGTGCCGGTCTGCGTCCAGCAAGGCAATGGATCGGGGAACGGAGCGAATGGCCGAAACGGCGGCGAGGCAGTTGTCGTCACCCAGTACGACATGAACTGCCTCGAAGACGCCGGAATGCTGAAGATGGACTTTCTGGGATTAAAGACCCTCACCGTAATCCACGATGCGGTAGATGCGGTCAGGGCGCGGATCGGGACGCTGAAACACCCCGACACGGGCGAATCCTACGAATCCATGGACGACGTCCCCCTGGACGACCCTGCGGTGTACGCCATGCTCGCTCATGGGGGAACTTCGGGGATCTTCCAGTTCGAGTCTTCCCTGGCCATGGACAAGCTCCGGGCCATGCGGTGCGATCGGTTCGAAGACCTGGTTGCGACCAACGCCCTCATTCGTCCGGGTCCCCTGGATTCAGGAATGACCGACGTCTACATCAGGCGAAAAGTCGGGCAGGAGCCGGTACGGTACGCCCACCCGGATCTCGAGAAGACGCTGGAGCCCACCTACGGGATCATCGTCTACCAGGAGCAGGTGATGCGAATCGCCAACGTCCTGGCGGGTTACTCCCTGGGCGAAGCCGATGTGCTTCGGAAGGCCGTGGGCAAGAAGATCGCGAAGCTCATCCAGAAGGAGCTCGGCAAGTTCAAAGAAAAGGCGGTTGAGAGAGGAGTCGATCGCCGCACCGCCTCCGAACTGGCGGACCAGATCGAGACCTTCGGGCGATATGGATTCAACAAGAGCCATTCGGCGGCGTACTCGCTCCTCTCATACCACACCGCCTGGTTGAAGGCCCACTACCCCGCCGAATTCATGGCGGCACTCCTCTCGTCGGTTCTGGACAAGACCGACGATGTTGTGAAGTACATCGGGGAATGCCGGGAGCTGCATCGACATCTGCCAGGAGTCGACGAACCCCTGGACGTCCTTCCTCCTGACGTGAACGAATCCGGATGGAAGTTCACGGTGGTGGGGGAGAACCAGATTCGATTCGGGTTGGGTGCGGTTCGGGGTGTGGGGGCCGCGGCGGTCCAATCCATCCTCCACGCCCGGGACGAGGGTGTGGCCTTCAACTCCCTCTTCGATTTTCTGGAGCGTATCGACCTGCGCCTCCTGAACAAGCGAGCCGCAGAGGCCCTGATCGCCGCCGGCGCGCTTGATGCTTTTGGTCATCGTGCCCAACTCCTGGCCGGCCTCGATGTAGCCTACTCGGAGGTGCAGGCCCGGCAGGCGGAGGAGGCCGCCGGACAGGCTTCTCTCTTCGGCGGAGATGATTCGAATCTCCGCCGGCCCGACCCGGCCCTGCCCGAGGTTCCCGCCTGGGGAGAAGGGGATCGCCTCACCCGGGAGAAGGAATCCCTCGGGTTCTACATCTCCGGACACCCCCTGGACCGATACCGATCGGTGGTGGAAGCCTTCGCCCCGGTCTGTACGACGAACTTGAAGAACTACCTGGGGCAGTCCATCGAGCTCGCCTGTGTGGTAACCCAGGTTGCCAGGCAGATCTCCCGACGGGACAACTCGGAATGGGGAAAGATCCTGGTGGAGGACTTCTCTGGGACAGCCACGGTGCTGGCTTTCAAGGAGTCCTGGCAGGTCACGGGAGCGCGACGAAGAAGACCCACCGATCTTCCTGGATGGAGTCGAGCTCCTGGAGGGGGTCCCGGCTTCCGGGATCCTGGCTATCCAAATCGAGCTGGAGTTCAGCGAGCCACCCAAAGTCGGTGCTTTCCAGGCGGCGAAAAAGATCCTTTCCGCCCACCCTGGTGTGGCCCCGGTGGAGGTTCTGGTGCAGACGGGGAATGGCCTGGGGGCTCCCCGCCTCCGGTCCAAGTCCTTCAAGGCCGACCCAGGCCCCGAAACCCTGAGAGCTCTCGAGAAGCTCTTCGGGGCCTCCCACGTAAAGCTAATAAGAACCCTCTCAGAGAAGACCGACTGAACAGGAAGCCTTTTTGTAACACCCTCCCAGAAGATCAGGAGGCAATGTGGCCGTGCTCCACGCCGAACCGCTCGGATGGGCTTCCTCCGGAGTCCGCATTTTCTCAGGAGAGGAAGAGATTACACAGTTGGCCATTTCCACATTCAAAGGCAATGGCGGTTTCGAGGTGGATGGGGAGACCTTCTCCATCGATTCTCACGGGCTTTTGCGGGCCAACGCCGTTCTGAAGAAGGGGCGATCGGTCATC
>JBDHGR010000090.1:0-11470 GCA_039589815.1 Gemmatimonadota bacterium
AACCCCAGAGCACGGCTCCGACGTTCACGTCGGCCATTTCCTCAACGACCTCCATCCCCTCCATGCCCTCCTCCACTCGGAGCACGAGTCGCCCACGCCCCAAGGAGTCTCGGACCCGGGCCATTGAGATCGGCTGAAGAAAGCTCTTGTCGAAGGCAGGATCCAACCCATACCCCTCCAACTCCTTGGCAATGAAGTCCGCGGCCATGGCCGCCCCCCGGGAGCCAGTCAACCGTCCCTCCAGAGAGTCTGCCGCCAGGACACTCAGGAGACTCCGGAGGCGAGCCTCCCGTGAGAGGGAGTCGGCCTGGGCAGAGTTGGGATTTCCGCCGCCCGTCCCGGCACAAGCTGTCAGAAGAATGGAGAGGGCTACCCCGAAGACTGGGGTTCGGAGGAAGCGATACATGGGATCTTCCCTTCCTTGGAGACGTGAGGGAGGCCGCCGCCGGGCGAGGTGTGTTCGAGTAACGGACCAGAGTACGCTCCGTGCCAGAAAGCCTCAAGGAACCTTTGCGTGAAAAAATTCTCAAAACCCCTTGACGAAGGGTAGCCGAGTTGATCAATTTCGCTTCATTCAAATCGTGATGGAATTCTCGAAGGCCCCGATCCGGGGCCTGTGTTGGCAGCGGGAGGAACGTTGGAGCCGTTGAGAAGGGTAGTTCTGGAGAGGCTGATCAGGTATTACCGATACCTGTCCGAGCTCTCGTCCCGCCGAAAGGTCGAGACCGTCACGAGCGCCCAGATGGGAGAAGCTCTGGATATCGACCCTACACAGGTGAGGAAGGACTTCGGAGCCATCGGGCTCATGGGCATCAGCCGCGTCGGTTACGAGGTTTGTGAAGTATGCAGGGCGATTCGGACAGTATTCGGGTTCAACCGGCCGTATTCGGCCGTTCTGGTCGGATCGGGACAGTTGGGAAGCGCTCTCCTCACCTATCACGGATTCGCCCGCTACGGGCTCCGGATCGTAGCCGCGTTCGACAATGATCCCGAAAAGGTTGGCTTGGAGATCGGGGGGATCCCGGTTCAATCCACACGAAGCCTGAAGAAGTACGTTCGGGATCACGGCATCCGCATGGCCATCCTCACTACCCCCGTCAGCGTCTCGCAGACTCTGACGGACCGCCTGGTCGAGGTGGGCGTGAAGGCCATCTGGAATTTCTCTCCAACCCGGCTTCAAGTGCCGCCCGATGTCCTGATCCGGAACGAGCACATTTCCCTCGGCCTGGCCCAGGTGGCCTACCACCTGACTCGGCTGGAGGCGGAGGATTCCAGGCGCCTCCCCACCCTGGACGGCCCCTGCGATGAGCCATGCCCCCCGCCGGAGACGTGAGGCCGCCGTTCCCGGCCAATTTGTCCCAGGGTCGGGGCAAATCGTGACCCCGGGTTAAGGATTCTGCTTAGGGGATTTCCAGGCGAGAATGAAAGTGAGAATCGTTTGCGTGAAAAAAATCTCGGGATGCTTGACACGTGGGAACAGAGTCCATAGCCTGTTTTTCGTGAATTTTTTCGCGGTTTTTCGAAATCGCTTTGTTTGCAGGGGTTTCCCGGGGGAATCTGGGCTCGCCAGTCCTCCCCAAGCCGTGAAGAACCGGGGCCTCAGAGGGGCCCTTTGAATGCAGACCAGACTGGCGCGAATGTTGCGTCCGAGCCCAGGTCAAATGATCGATCCCATTTGCCTGGTAGAGCACGCAAGACCCATGATGATGGACCCGCCGATGCCAACGGCTGAAACGCCTCGTGGTGATGTCTCGCCACGGGGTTTTCCTTTTTTTGATTTCTTTCGTGAAATTTTTCACAGATGGGTGTGTACCCCAAGTCGCCCGCTCCGGGGCGGAAAGGAAGGACCAGCATGCCGAGTTATGTGATCCCGGACAAATGTGACGGGTGCAAGGCGCTCGACAAGACCGCCTGCCAGTACATTTGCCCCAACGACCTCATGGTCCTGAATAAGGATCTCATGAAGGCGTACAACCAGGACCCCCAGATGTGCTGGGAGTGCTATAGCTGCGTGAAGATCTGCCCGACCCAGGCGATCGAGGTCCGCGGCTATCAGGACTTCGTTCCCATGGGCGCCAGCGTGACCGCCATGCGGAGCTCCGAGGACATCATGTGGACGGTGCAGTTCCGGGATAAGGAAATCCGTCCGAAGCGATTCAAATTCCCCATCCGCCGCGGTGTGGCAGAAGGTCAAGCCCAGCCCTTCGACCATTGGCCCACCCAGGACGAGGACATCAAGAGCCCCACCCTCATGGGCGAACCCGAGGGGATCAACACCGAGCGTGGCCCGGTGAAATTCGACAAGGTTCCGACCCTCTAAGAGGGACGGTCTCAGTCAGTAACTGACAGGAATCCAAGGGAGATAAAAGAAAAATGGCGGATTTCGAAACTGTAGTAGTCGAGACCGACCTTCTGATTTCCGGAGGCGGTATGGCCGGCTGTGGTGCGGCCGTTGAAGCGGCTTATTGGGCCAAGAAGCACGGCCTGAAGGTCACCCTGGTGGACAAAGCTGCCGTGGACCGGTCCGGTGCGGTGGCCATGGGCCTCTCGGCCATCAACCAGTATGTGGACCTGAACAGCGGGAACAACACACTGAAGGACTATTGCGACTACGTCCGAAACGACCTCATGGGCATCACCCGTGAGGACCTGGTCACATCAATCGCCCGGCACGTGGACAACACCGTTCACACCTTCGAGAAGTGGGGTCTCCCCATCTGGAAGGACGAGGAAGGCAACTACGTTCATGAGGGACGTTGGCAGCTCATGATCAACGGTGAGTCCTACAAGGTCATCGTTGCAGAGGCTGCCAAGAACGCCCTGGCCGAAGCCGACGGCGAATACTTCGAGCGGGTCTTCATCACGCACCCCCTGATGAATGGCGACAAGTGCGTCGGCGCCATCGGGTTCAGCGTCCGCGAGAACAAGATTTATGTGTTCAAAGCCAAGGCCACTCTGGGCATCATGGGCGGCGCGGTGCACGTCTTCAAGCCCCGCTCCACCGGTGAGGGCTTCGGCCGTTCCTGGTATCCCCCATTCAACTCCGGCTCCAGCACCTTCTTCCATGCGTATGCCGGCGCCGAGCTGACCTGCCAGGAAGTCCGGTTCATCCCCGTCCGCTTCAAGGACGCGTACGGTCCGGTGGGCGCATGGTTCCTCCTCTTCAAATCCATCGCTACCAACGCCTACGGCGGGAACTACATGCAGGACAACGCCTACGAGCTGGACAAGTGGGAGCCCTACGGCAACGTGAAGCCGCGCCCGGCGAACATCCGGAACTGGCTCATGATGATGGATGTCGAAGTCGGCAAATCCCCCATCTACATGCAGACCGCCGACGCCATTCAGCGCATCGCCGAAACAGCAGAGGACGAGAGGGCTGCCAAGAAGAAGCTGAAGGAGCTCGAGGCCGAGGCATGGGAAGATTTCCTGGACATGACCATCTCCCAGGCCATTCTCTGGGCCGCCACCAACGTGGAGCCCGAGAAGAAGCCCTCCGAGATCATGGCCTGCGACCCATACTTCATCGGGTCCCATTCCGGCGCCAACGGTGCCTGGGTTTCCGGTCCTGAGGATCTTCAGACCGACGCGACCAAGGACGAGTACTTCTGGGGTTACACCAACATGACCACCGTGCCCGGCCTCTTTGCAGCCGGTGATGCTTCTGGTGCCTCCAGCCACAAGTTCTCTTCCGGGTCTTTCACCGAGGGTCGTATCGCCGGTAAGAGCGCCCTCAGCTACATCCTGGACAACAACGAAGCTCCTGATGTGGACGATGCTCAGGTCGAGGAGCTCAAGGCAACGATCCTGAAGCCTCTCGATACGTACGAAGAGCACAAGGGCGCCACGACCGATCCGGCCGTGAACCCCAACTACATCCGCCCCACCCAGTTCATGTATCGGTTGCAGAAGATCATGGACGAGTACGCCGGTGGTGTCTCCTCTCAGTTCAAGACCAACGACAAGCTTCTGGAAAAGGGCCTGGAGTTGATCGGCATGCTGAAGGAGGATCAGGTGAATCTGGCAGCCGACGGCTTACATGAGCTCATGCGGAGCTGGGAAGCCACCCACCGGATGTATCAGGGCGAAGCCCACGTGCGGTCTGTCCTCTTCCGGGAGGAGACCCGGTGGCCCGGTTACTACTTCCGCGCAGACAAGCCCAGCATGGACAACGACAACTGGCTGGCTTTCTGCAACTGCAAGTACGACCGGAATACGGGCGACTGGGAGATGATCAAGCGCCCGGTGAAGTATCTCACGCAGTAGGGATGGTCAGGGTTCTTTCGAGCCTCCGGAGGCTTTTGCCTTCGGGGCTCGGGGCCCCTGATAGCAGGGCCCCGGCCCGTGGGGTCTCATCAACCCCACGGGCTCTTGCTGGGAAGGATCGAGATCCCGGCGGTAGGAGATGGCTGAAGAAGGAAAGGAACGACGGCTGTAACGAATGACCGACAAGCCGACATGCCCACACTGCGGCGACAGTCTGAAAAAGTGGCTGGTCCCTGACGAAGCCACCTGGGACGACGAGTATTTTTGCGTCTGTTTCAACAATGACTGCCCCTACTACAAACGTGGGTGGAAGTGGATGAAGGAACAGTACAATCAAAACGCTTCGTATCGGTATGCCCTGAATCCCAACACTGGCGGCACGCTCATGATCCCGGTTTGGAATGATGAGGCGACGCGGCAGATGATCGTGGATGATTCGGGGGGTGGATGCGGATGAGGAAGGAACGGATTCATGAGTGATGATGGGAAGACCCCGGACCAGGGGGATCCACATGAAAAGCTGGAAGAGGAGATACTTGCTGAGGAGGCCCGCCTGGGGCCCGAGGACACCTTCAAGTTTCGTTGCCACCCTGGCGTCTCGTGTTTCAACACCTGCTGCGCCGACGTCAACATCTTCCTCTCTCCCTACGATGTGCTCCGGTTGACGGAACGGCTGGGTATCAGCTCCACGGAGTTCCTGGAGAAGTACACCCTACTTCCGGTTCAGAAGGACATGAATACCCCGGTGGTCCTCTTGAAGATGGGAGACAACGAGGCCAAGAGCTGCCAGTTCCTTACGGAAGAGGGGTGCGGGGTATATTCCGACCGGCCATGGCCCTGCCGCATGTACCCGATTGGCCTCGCCACCTCCAGAGATACGGAAGACGGATGGAGGGGCGAGAGGTTTTACTTCCTCTTGAAAGAGTCGACCTGCCAAGGTCACCAGGATTCCCGGGAGTTGACCGTCCGGGAGTGGATGGACGAGCAGGAGGTCGAAGCCTACGACGAGTGGGGTGAAGCTTATAAGGAGCTCGCCCTCCACAAGTTCTTCGACGACTACGGCCCTCTCCCACCATCGAAGATGGAGATGTTCTTCAACGCCACATACGACCTTCAGAAATTCCGGGAGTTCGTGTTCGGGAGCACTCTCCTCGAGCGCTTCGACGTGGACGAAGACTTCATCCATCAGATGCAGACCAGCAACGAGGCCTTGCTCCGCTTCGGGTTCCTATGGATCCGGTTCGCCGTTTTCGGGGAAAACACCATGAAGGTCAGGGCCGAGGCCGAGAAGGCCGTTCAGGAGAAGCTCGAAAAGAAGAGACCCTTAGAGACCTCCAACCCCTCAACGTCTTCCCCAGAGGAAGCTCCATGAGCGGAAACGGAAAACGGGGAGACATCCTCGTTATCGGTGGTGGGATCAGTGGAATCACCGCTGCAATAGAAGCTGCGGAAGCCGGGGCAAACGTCCTTCTGGTGGAGAAAGAAGCGTTTCTCGGGGGCCGGGTGGCCCGCACGAACCTCTACTTCCCTAAGATGTGCCCCCCGTCCTGCGGGATCGAAATCAACATCCGGCGGATCAAAACCAACCCACAGATCCGCACTCTGACTCTCTCGACGGTTGAGAGCATCTCTGGCGGACCAGGAAACTACAAGGCCACCATCCGGAAGGCACCGCGTTATGTGAACAGCAAGTGCACCACCTGCGGGGACTGTCTGGAAGCATGTCCTGCCGACCGGCCCGACGCATTCAACGTCGGGCTCGGCACCACCAAGGCCGTCTATCTGCCCTATGAGATGGCATATCCGGCCCGGTTCGTCATCGATGAAGCCACCTGCCTGGGTGCATCCGAGTGCGGCAAGTGTCTGGACGCATGCCCCTACGGAGCCATCGATCTAGCCATGCCCCCGAAGACCGAGGTCATCGAAGTCAACGCGGTCATCTGGGCCACGGGGTGGGCACCTCCCGACGCCACCCAATTCGAAGGCCTGGGATTCGGAGACTTCTCCAACGTCGTCAACAACGTGACGATGGAGCGCCTGTCGGCACTGAACGGCCCCACGGGTGGGAGGATTCAGCGTCCCTCCGACGGTGAGGCCCCCAGATCCATCGCCTTCGTGCAATGCGCAGGGTCCCGCGACGAAAACTACTTCAAGCACTGCTCCGGCGTTTGCTGCATGGCTTCCTTGAAGCAGGCCCGCTACGTCCGAGACCAAAACCCCGAAGCCCAGATCTACATCTTCTACATCGACATACGTGCGCCGGGCCGTCTGGAGGACTTCTTCGCCAGTGTCAAACAAGACGAGAAGCTCTCTCTGATCAAAGGAAAGGTCGCAAACATCACGGAGCACTCCGCCAGCAAAAAGCTGACGGTGGAGGCCGAGGACATCCTCTCGGGTCAGAAGGTGGCTCAAGAGGTGGACATGGTGGTTCTGGCAACAGGGATGATCCCAGCCGGGATCGGTGAGACTCGAGTGGAGGGAGGCGTGGAGCTGGACGAACACGGCTTCCTGGCCGTCAACCAGCCACAAGGTTATCTGGCCGCCGGATGTGCGAAGCGACCCACCGACGTGGCCACCTGTAATCGAGACGCAACAGGCGTCGCCCTGAAAGCCCTCCACCTCGGCGCGGAGTAACCTCATGGACAAGAAGCTTGCCGTATACCTCTGTCGCGGATGCGACATCGGCGGCGCTCTGGACATGAAAGCGCTGAAGGATGTCGCAACCGACGACTACAAGATCGAGCTCTGCAAGGAGCACGATTGCCTATGTGGAGACGAAGGCCGGGAGCTCATCGCCCAGGATGTTACCGACGGAGTGAACAGCATCGTCGTGGCAGCCTGCTCTCCACGGTTCATGGCGGATGCCTTCACCTTCGACAACGTCCTCACCACCCGGGTGAACCTCCGGGAACAGGTGGTTTGGAGCCACGAACCCAACGACGAAGACACGGATATGATGGCCCGGGACTACCTGCGAATGGGGATCGTCCGGGGGCAGCAGGCGGAGCTTCCGGAGCCGCTCCAGGAAGAGGTGGACCGGACGGTGATGGTCGTGGGAGGCGGAGTCACTGGGTTGACGGCTGCCTTGGACGCATCAGCGGTCGGAAACGACGTGGTCCTTGTGGAGAAAGAAGCCCGCCTCGGCGGTTGGATGTCCAAGTGGTCCAAGGGGATTCCCCACGAAGGCCCCTACACCGAGCCCCAGGCGCTGGACATCGCTGAGCAGGTCGCCGCTGTGGAAGCCAACGACAGGATCACGGTCCACACCGGGGCTGTCATCGAGAAGGTCTCCGGCATGCCTGGCCAATTCAATGTGACCCTCAAAGGAAATGGCTCTGAGCCCTTCCGCGTGGGGTCCATTGTGCAGGCTACCGGTTGGAAGCCCTACGACGCGAACCGGTTAGGTCATCTGGGCTACGGGACCAGCGCCGACGTCATCACGAACGTCCAGATGGAGGAGATGCTGGCCTCAGGGAAGATCTTCCGGCCCAGCGATGGGAAAAGCCCGGAACGGATCGCCTTCATCCAGTGCGCCGGCTCCAGGGATAAAGATCACCTTCCCTACTGCTCCGGCGTCTGCTGCAGGGTCACCATCAAACAGGCTCTGATGGTCCGGGAAATGAATCCCGAAACCGAGGCCTACGTCCTTTATAAGGATATCCGGAGCCCCGGGCAGTACGAGGCCTTCTACCAAAAAGCCCAGGAGGACACGGGAATCTTCTTCACCAAGGCCGAGGTTACCGGCGTCAGCAACGGTGCCGGGACCCTGAAGGTGGCGGCGGAACACACCCTTTTGGGCGGGAACATCCAGCTGGAAGCAGATCTGGTAGTGTTGGCCACCGGAATGGTCCCCCGGTCCGCCGATGGGGAGCTGATCCGTCAGTATGTTGACGCCAAGGCCGTCGTGGCCAAGGGTGAAGAGGGCGCTCAGTTCGAAAACGCCAAGGTGAGGGTGGAGGAACTGGCGTATTTGAAAGACGCGGAGATTCTCAACCTGACCTACCGTCAGGGCCCCGATCTCCCGGTCTTCAAGTACGACTTCCCCGACTCCCACTTCATTTGCTTCCCCTACGAGAGTCGGCGGACGGGAATCTACCCCGCTGGTTGTGTCCGGGCTCCCCTGGATGCTCAGAGCGCCAAGGAAGACGGAAGTGGCGCCGCTCTCAAGGCCGTGCAGGCCATGGAGGTCACGGCGAGAGGCGAGGCTGTGCACCCCCGCTGGGGCGACATGTCCTTCCCGGACTTCGCTTTGCAGCGGTGTACCCAGTGCAAGCGGTGCACCGAGGAATGCCCCTTCGGCACCATCAACGAGGACGAAAAGGGAACACCTCAACCGAACCTCACCCGCTGCCGCCGCTGCGGGATCTGCATGGGCGCCTGCCCCGAGCGAATCATCTCCTTCAAGGATTATTCGCCGGGGATCATCGGCAACATGATCAAGTCGGTGGATATCCCGGACGAGTTTGACGAGAAGCCGAGACTATTGGGGCTTCTGTGCGAGAACGACGCTTATCCGGCCCTTGATTCATCAGGCCTCAAACGGATTCAGCACAGCAAGTGGATCCGGTTCGTGCCCGTCCGGTGTCTGGGATCTGTGAACACCGTCTGGATCGCCGATGCCCTGTCCAGCGGGTTCGACGGCATCATCCTGATCGGATGCAAATCCGGGGATGATTATCAGTGTCACTTCGTCAAGGGCAGCGAGCTCATGGAAACCCGCAGTGGGAACGTCCAAGAGAAGCTCAAGCAACTGGCCCTTGAAGAGGAGCGGGTACAAATCGTCCAGGTCCCACTGAACGAATTCGAGAAGATCCCGGAGATCGTGAACGCGTTCTCTGACGAGATCGAGGACATTGGCCTTAACCCATTCAAGGGATTCTAGGACCCGCCCCGCAAGAGGCCGGATCCTAAGGGATAGGGAGGCGAGGATGGCTGAAGCACTGCTTCTGAAGCCTGATCGGAGATTTGTCGAAGAGGTCATCGAAGCGGGAGGCGGGGACCTCAAGAAGTGCTATCAGTGCGCCACCTGCTCAGTGGTTTGCGGGTTGTCCAACGAGCCCAGCCCATTCCCCCGGAAGGAAATGATCTGGGCTCAGTGGGGGCTGAAGGACCGGCTGATCTCGGACCCGGACATCTGGCTCTGTCATCAGTGCAACGACTGCTCCCTCCGGTGTCCCAGGGGAGCTCGTCCAGGGGACGTCATGGCCGCGGTCAGGCAAAAGGCCATCGAACACTATGCCTTCCCTAGCATCATGGGACGGCTGGTGAACTCAGCCCGTGCGATCCCGGTGATGCTGTTTCTGGTGCCGGCCATTATGATCGCGGCGGCTCTACTGGTCAGGGGCCCCATCGAGTCGGCTCTGGGCTACGTCGATCCCCATGGACACGAGTTCTACGCCCACTTCTTCCCCCACTGGCTCCTCATCGTCTTCTACTCCGGTCTCACCCTCCTGACCTTCGGGGGGTTGATCGTGGGTCTCTTCCGATTCTGGGGAGGGATGAAGGCAAACGATTCGGCCCTGGGAAGGGGAGGGGCGGTGCTGGGGTTCATACCCAGCGCCATCAAGGCACTCATGGCACTCCTGACCCATGACAGGTTCGGATCGTGCACGGATCAGGCCTCCCGGAAGCCCGCCCACCTTATGGCGTTCTATGGCTTTGTCGCCCTCTTCATCGTGACGAGCTGGGCGGTGATCGATCTCTACATCATGCCCAGCATCAACTCCGATGTGTTTCCCCAGTACCCCTTTGGCCTCATGCATCCCATGAAGATGCTGGCCAACCTGGGCGGGGTGCTTCTGATCATCGGAGCCGGCCGTGCCATCCTGACCCGAAGAACTGCTCCCCAGGACGGATACCACCAGAGCACGACATTCGACTGGGTTTTCGTGTGGCTCCTTCTTCTGGTGGGGATCTCGGGGTTCATCGTCGAGACGTTCCGGTTCGTGGCTGAGGGTGCGGCGGGTGCGGAGGCCTACGCCAGCGGATTCGCAATGCCGGCATACGCCTTCTACTTCGTGCATCTGGTTTTCGTGTTCGGGCTCCTGGTCTACCTCCCCTATTCGAAGTTCGCCCACATGTGGTACCGCCTGGCGGCCATGATCTATGGCGAGCACACGGGGCGGACCGGACCGGGAAGTCAGCTGGTGAAGGTAGAAGGGACGTAAACCTAGACTTTCGGGGGATTCGCGAAATCGCGGCCCCCTATCATTGACCCGCGCCGACGAAAGACGGCTCGATAGAGGAAAAAAAATGTCTCAACTGGTGAAGCCCCACGGGAAGGACCAGGTACTGAAGCCCCTTCTCCTCGATGGTGATGAGCTGGCCGAGGGGAAGGCAAGAACCGAAACCCTGAAAAAGCTCCCCATCACCTCACGGGAAACAGGCGATGCCATCATGATGGGCATCGGCGGATTCACCCCCCTGGACGGATTCATGGGTTATGACGATTGGAAAGGTTGTGTAACCGACTTCCAGATGTCTGACGGGGTATTCTGGCCGATCCCCGTGACCCTCTCCGCCACCCAAGCGGACGCCGACTCAATCGCATCGGGCGAGGAAGTGGCGCTGGTGGACGAGGAATCTGGCGATGTGATGGCCATTATGACTGTCACAGAAAAGTACGGGATCGACAAGGAGCTGGAGTGCCAGGAGGTCTTTAAGACCACCGATCAGGAGCACCCTGGTGTGGCCAAGGTCATGGCTCAGAAAGAAGTGAACCTGGCTGGCCCCATACAGGTCCTTAGTGAGAGCTTCTTCCCAGGGGAGTTCAAGGGAATCTACCAACGTCCTGCCGAAGCCCGTGCCTTCTTCGACGAGCGGGGTTGGAACACCGTGGCTGCCCTTCAGCTCCGGAATCCCATGCACAACTCCCACGCCTACCTGGCCAAAGTGGCCATCGAGGTGACTGATGGTGTTTACATCCATCAGCTGCTGGGAGCCCTCAAACCGGGCGACATCCCGGCTGACACCCGGGTCAAGTGCATCGACGCCCTGGTCCAGAACTACTTCAGGCCCGAGCGGGTCGTGCAGGGCGGTTATCCGCTGGATATGCGGTACGCAGGTCCCCGGGAAGCCCTACTCCACGCCCTCTTCCGGCAGAACTACGGCTGCTCCCACCTCATCGTGGGTCGTGACCATGCCGGCGTGGGTGACTACTACGGCCCCTTCGACGCCCACAAGATCTTCGACGAGATCCCGCAGG
>JBDHGR010000091.1:0-11181 GCA_039589815.1 Gemmatimonadota bacterium
GAACCCGGGTCATTGGGAGGAGACCGAAGTGATCAAGATCAACCCTCCGCGAATTACCACCGTCGTTGTATCGATTCTCCTACTGTCGTCCGGCGCCACCCCGCTCACCGCCTTCGCCCAAACCCGAGTCTCGGACCCCTCCTATGGACCGGCCATCGAGCTTCTGACGGGCCTCATAATGACTGAAATGGAGGAAAAGGGTCTGGGTGCTCTTTCCATCGCTCTCGTAAACGAGGGAGGCCTCATCTGGTCATCGGTGTTCGGGACCGCCCGGCCGGAAACCGACACGCCGGTCACCTCCCGAACCGTCTACCGGGTCGGGTCGGTGTCGAAACTCTTCACGGCCTTGGCCGTCATGCAGCTCCATGAGGCGGGCACGGTGGATATAGATGCCCCCGTCACGGAATACCTCCCGGACTTCCTACCCAAGAACCCCTTCGGGACGCCCATCACCCTCCGCCACCTGGTCGCACACTACTCGGGTTTGGTCCGGGAGCCACCGGTGGGTCACTACTTCGACCCCACAGAACCCTCCCTCGCGGAGACGGTCGCCAGTCTGAGCCGGACGACGCTCGTCTATGAGCCCGGCTCCCAGGTCAAGTATTCCAACGGGGCCGTTTCCGCGGCCGGGTATGTCGTCCAGAAGATGACAGGCCGACCCTTCGCCAAGGCCATGGACCAGGCTCTGTTTCAGCCCCTCAACATGGAGTCGAGCTCCTTCGAACCGTTGCCTCACCTCACGGAACGCATGGCGGAAGGGGTTATGTGGTGGGTGGACGGACGAGAGAGCACGGCCCCGACCTTTCACCTGGGACTGGTTCCCGCCGGCACCCTCTATTCCACCGTGGATGACCTGGCCCGGTTCGTAGAGGCGGTTCTGAACGGTGGAATGGGCCCTGCGGGGCGGATCTTGAGCTCTGAGGGGCTGGCTGAGATGCTGTCCCCTCAGGTGAAGAAACCAACCGTGTCCTGCTATTTCGATGTCGGATTCGGATTCAACCTCCAGACCTGCTGGGAGGGGACTCTTCGAGCTCGCCACGGGGGAGGCATCTATGGGTTTTCAACAGAGTTGGCGACGTTGCCGGAGGAGGGAGTCGGCGTGGTGGTGGCCGCGAGCCGGGGAGCCGCGGGGAGTGTGGTCCGGCACATTGGTGAAGTGGCTCTCCGAGCTTTGCTCGCCGTCCGAAAGGGACCCCCCTGCCCGAGATGGCTCCGTCGGAGGTCCCCTTTGCCGGCCTTCGGTCGGAACTGGATGATTTCGCTGCGACAGCCGCCGGAATGTCGTCCAGGGCTCCGGCTCTCTACGGAGAACTCCTGGGGGATTATGGGTGGGCGCACGTGGGAATAAGGATTCTGGAAAGAGACGGGGGCCTCTACGCCCTTGTGGAGCGGTTCTCTCTCTACCCCCTGACTCCGGTGGAAGGTGACACCTTCAAGCTGGCTCGCATGACGGCTTACAACGACGAGCTAGTGTCCTTCGAACGAGACGAAGCTGGACGAGTGGTCGCCTTGCTCCTCGGTGGGAGTGTCAGGCTTCCACGGTTGGAATGAATACCTGACGAGCGTGGGGTCGGGCCGAAGGAGTCCCTGGCCTCGGGCCCGCGCAGCTCTGCACTGACTCCCTCCCGCAGACAACTTTCTGGCCCCATGGGTCATCCAAAAGAAAACAGGCATATAGACATTCTGTTTATAGACGATTGGTGAGCACCCCGGGAAGAAGAGCGATGACCAGGCCAAGCCCCCCAAAAGGCACCCCTCGGAACCCTAGAGATTTCCTTCCTCTGAAACCTGACGTCTTCCTGATCCTCACGATTCTGGCCGATGGGGACCGCCATGGGTACGGCATCATGCAGGCTGCGGATTCCTGGGGCGGTGGGGGAATGGAGATCCAGGCTGGAGCCCTTTACCGTCGGTTGAAATGGATGATGGATGAGGGCCTCATCCAGGAAGTTTCCTCGGACCCGATGACTGGCCCGGCTGGCGACCGCAGGCGGACCTACCGAGTCACCTCATTTGGACGGCTGGTGGCCCTGGAAGAATCTCGGCGTATGGGGGAACTGCTTGCCGCTGCCCGGGAAGCAGATCTCCTGCCCGGAACCGAAGGAGCCTGAGAACCCATGGCAGCATCAGATCGGCACCTGGTTTTGACCTTCGCAGTCGTCTGCTATCGCTTTTTCCTTCGGGCTTTTCCGAGAGCTTTTAGAGCCCGATTGGGGAAGGAGGTCAGCACAGCCTTCGAGCAGGGATGCCTGCGATCTCTGGAGCTGAACGGGTTTTCCGGCCTGTTGGGGTATGCAGGCCGGGGTTACCTGGACGTGGTGCGGGAGGGCCTCGCTGAGAGGAGGGCGACCCGGGGGGCCGGGCCCAAAAGATCGTTATGGTCGAATAGGGCTCCGATGGACCTCCTGTTCCTCGATCTCCGGGTTTCCGTCCGCACTCTCCGCAGGAAGCCCGTGTTCACGGGTGTCGCTCTCTTGATCCTCGCCCTTGGGATTGGCTCGACCACGGCCATCTTCTCCGTGGTGAACGGAGTACTCTTGAAGCCCTTCCCGTATCCGGATGCGGCGAAGCTGGTGGTGCTCTGGAACACGAATCCTGAACGGGGCCAGGACGAATTCCGCATGGCTGCCCCCGATTTTTTCGAGCTCCAGCGGTCCACCTCATCATTCTCGTCGATGGCTCTGGCCGCCGGAGCGACGAGTAGCTTACCCGGCGATGACCTTCCACCGATTCAGGTGGAAGGGTCTTTGGTTTCGGCCGATTTCTTCGAGGTCCTGGGAATCGATCCGCTCATGGGCCGCACCTTCCGTGCCGAGGAAAACCAGGGAGACCACCGGGTGGTCATATTGAGCTACGCATTCTGGGCTGGGCGATTCGGTGGGGATCCGGAAATCATCGGCAGACGGATTGAAATGGATGGCATCCTCGTGGAGGTGGTCGGGGTGATGCCCCGCATGTCCATCCCCATCGGCGGATCAGGCCTGGATCTTCCAGGCCCAGATGCACTCCTTTTTTGGCGGCCTCTGGACTTCTCCCTGGATTGGGTCTCCGAGATCGGGGCCCATGTCATGGCCGTCATAGCCCGGGTGGAGTCCGAAGTATCCATCTTCCAGGCCCGAGAGGAAGTGACGGCCGTCGCCGCCGGGTTGGTCGAGGAGGGAAGGGCGCCGGCCGGCGAGGGGATCCTTGTCCGATCCTTCAAGGATCATGTGGTAGGCGATGTTCGGCAAAACCTCTTGGTCCTCCTGGCTGCAGCTGGGCTCTTGCTCCTCATGGCTTGCGGCAACGTAGCGAACCTCCTCCTCGCCAGGGCCAAGGAGCGGGAGAGGGAGGTTTCGGTTCGTTCTGCCTTGGGTGCGGGCCGGGGTCGCTTGGTGAAACAGATTCTTACGGAGACGATCCTTCTCAGCGTAGGGGGAGGGCTCCTTGGTTTGGGGCTGGCCGGTTGGGGATCCGGAGCCCTGGTCCAGCTCCTGCCTTCGGACCTTCCCCGGCAGAGTGAGATCGGCGTGGATGGAGCGGTGCTGTTTTTCACCATGGCTACCGCGGTACTCACCTCTTTCTTGGCCATTCTTATTCCCACCGTTCGCTTGACTGGCCGGTCTGCGTTGCGTGGGCTGAAGGAAGGCGGAAGGGGGGAAACCCCGGGGAGGGGACGGAACCGGGCCAACCGGACGATTGTCGTAGGGCAGATCGCTCTGGCAACCGTTCTTCTATTCGGGGCAGGGCTCCTCTTCCGCAGCCTTCAGTCCCTAGGCACCGTTGATCCCGGATTCCGCAGAGAGGGAGTGCTCACGGCTCAACTCATGCTTCCCGATAGCCGATACGGAGAGCGGGGGGAGGTTCTCTCGTTCTACGACCAGTTGAAAGATAGGGTGAGGGGCCTCCCCGGTGTTTCGTCCGTGGCGTTCGGCATGAACCACCCCATGGAAAACAGCTGGTGGAACGGGATCGCTCTCCTGGATCGTCCGGACCCAGACCCGGAACAATACCCCACGGCGATCTTTCGCCCGGTGAGTGACGGATATTTCAGCACGATGGGGATACCCATCTTGGAGGGCCGAACCTTCGAGAGCGGGGACCGGTTCGAGAGCCATCCGGTCATGGTGGTCAACCAGGAGTTCGTGGACCGCCATTTCCAGGGAGAGAGCCCCCTCGGGGAACGCGTGGAGTTCGTCGTAGGGCGCTTCATCTGGGGAGAGGAGGCGCCCACAGTCTTTGAGGTCGTGGGTGTTGCGGGGGACGTTCGTTTCAACGGACTCCGGGATCCTTCGGAGCCAGCCTTCCACATTCCCCTGCATCAGTTTCCGTACCAGGCCGTCAAGTTGATGGTCCAGGGCTCCGGCGACCTTCAAAGTCTTGCCGGTCTGGTTCGGGCTGAGATCTGGGCCCTCGATCCCGACCTTCCTGTGACGGAGGTGCGGACCATGGATCAGGTCTTCTCCGGGGCAGTGGCCCAGGATCGATTCAACGTCATCCTCCTGGAGGTTTTCGCCCTGACGGCTCTCGTACTGGCGGCAGCCGGGATCTATGGGGTTTTGAGCTATACGGTGTCCCAACGGAAGGCCGAGCTGGGTATCCGGATGGCTCTTGGTGCGCCTGCCGGATCGGTATTGGGGATGGTAGTCTGGGACGCTCTCACCATGGGTGGATGGGGGTTCCTCCTCGGAATCACATCCGCCATGTTCCTCGGTCGGTTTCTCCGGTCCCTCCTCTTCCAGGTGCCCATCCTCGATGTCCTGGTCCTAGCGGGGGTCTGTTCCGTGTTGGCTGCCGTGGCCGTAGGATCAGGTCTCCTCCCGGCCTTCAGAGCAGCCCGTACCAATCTGATGGTAGCGCTGAGACCTGAGTGAGGACCTGCCTCACACTCCTTGTGGTGAACTCTGGCCGTCAAAAGCCCCCAGAATCGGCAATCAACAGCCAGCGACCATCCTGCTTCCTGAAGATGTCGGTCCACTTTCCGGTTGCAGGAGTTCGGGAGCCGTCGGGGTACTCCGATTCCGTCGAGAACGAGTAGAATACGATGGCCACGTCACCATGGATGTCGATGGCTAGGGGGTGGACATGATAGAAGATCCTCTTCCAAACCCGAAGGGAGGCGCGCTGTCGGGCAACCTCCTTGCCGGTCGGTGCCGGATCGGCGTTTGACCAGCCCCTGAAGTCGTTCGACACCATGGCGAACCAAGACTCCAGGTCACCGGCGGAGGAGGCTTTCCAGAGTTCCTCGACGGTAGCCCATACTTCCTTTTGGGTCGGGGACCAAGCATCGCCGGGCCCAGACATCTGGGCCGCGCTTTCCTGGATCTCTGCGAATGAGATCAGGGCGAGAAGCGTTAGGATTACTGGTCGTAGTCTGGTCATGAATGGCTCCTCTTTGGTCTGAGAGGGAAGGGGTGCCTCGGCGTCACGGAGAACCCCTCAACCCCCTTCTGTCCCTTGCCATAGAGTGGATTCGACTCCGTTGGAAAGAAAGCGTCCGTTTCTTCCGACCACGTCTCGAGCAGGCTCTCGAGCTCGGACGTTTTCTCGGGCATGGTTCGAGACCAATCCACCGGCAGCGATTCCTGGACGAATCTCTAGCCATGTGCAAACCTTCCCGGCCAGCTGAGGCGGAGCCCGACCTCAGTTGCCGACTTCTATGTGGCAACCAGCCCAGCGTGAAGCTAGATGATTGGGTCAACTCCAAGCTTCTGGGCCCACCATCGCAGGAACTCGGTTGGGTTGGGATGGGGGGGGAGCCCTCGATCTCGCATGACACCCAAGTGAAAGGGTCGGTGCCTATCTAGATACACCCGGGCTGCAACACGCGGGTCTTCCGGATTCTCACCCCAATCCCCGGTATTCTCAACCCAGGAGTCAAGCCGCTGCCGCATCTCCTCCAGAACCTCTCGATGCTCAGCTGACCCAGCCAAATCCACCAGCTCATCGGGGTCGGCCCTCAGGTCATAGAGTTCCTCGGCAGGTCGGGTCGCAGCCATGAACTTCTCCTGATCTGGGGTCAGACGCCCTTCAGCGTGGAGCATCTGAAGAAGAGACCACACCGGGTATTCCCTGAGCTTGTAGAGGTTCGCCTGCATATAGGAGAGGTTCGGGAAGTAGTTCCGGATGTACTTGAAGTCATGGTCCCGGACGCAGCGGATTCGATCATAGGTTTCATCGCACCGGTCCCGGGCAGAAACGATGAACACCCGCTCCCGACTGCCCGCCTCCAGGAAAGGCCGCCCATGGAGCCCGGGAGGCATTGTTATCCCCGCGGCCGCCAGGCTCGCCGCAGCCAGGTCCACGCCGCTCACCAGGGAGTCGGACACGGAACCGGGGTCCACCCGCCCCGGCCAGCGAACGATGAGAGGGATGTGGATTCCTCCATCGTACAAGAACTGTTTATCCCTCACGTGGGCCCTTCCATGGTCGCCGAAGAAGAAGACCACGGTACTCTCTGCCAGGCCATCCTCATCCAGACGGCGGAGGACTGCCCCGACCTTTCGGTCAAGAACCTGCGCGCACTCCAAGTAGTCGGCCCAGTCGCGGCGAGTGATGGGGTGGTCCGGGTAGAAAGGGGGGATCTGGACGAGGTCGGGATCGATGGGGCGTTCCGGATCTCTCACGAAGGCCCGGTGGGTCTCGTTGAAGTTGACCTGGGCAAAAAACGGTTGTCCGGATTCGCGTTGTCGCCAGTCGGTCCCGTCAAAAGGATCGTCGAGTGTGAAATTAAGGTCGGTCTTTCCTGCCCTGGACCAGTCGTCTCCCGCTGCGTTGCATGTGAAGTAGCCTGCTTCTCGGAACCGGTCGGTGAGGAGTCGGGCGTTAGAATCCAATGTCCCCTTGGGCGCGGTTCGGTGCTGATGCGCCCCGATACTCGTCTGGTACATCCCTGTCAAAAGAGCTGACCGGCAAGCCGAGCAGACGGGAGCGGTGGCAAAGGCGCCGGTATACCTCACCCCCTCCGCCGCGAGCCTGTCGATGTTGGGCGTACTGAGGTCGGGGTTGCCGTAGCAACTCAGATCAGGCGAGAGATCCTCGGCGATGATCCACAGGATATTGGGGGTGCTGGCTCCGTCGGCCAAGTGGAGGGCCGATGTGATTCGAGGATCAACGGCGAGCAGTCCGGCTCCGGCTGCACAGGCCGTGAGCACTTCTCGGCGGTTCCAATCTCTCAGGCCGGGCATGGGGAGCATTCTCCTCCAAGGACACCGGGAGCTTTACTGTGCTACAGGGTCCAGGGGTCTGGCGGCAGCTTCATTGGGTGTCGGAATCTGACGGCAGAGTAATAGCTCGGTGCCCCGGGCGCACCACGTGGCCACGAGGGATTCGTCGCCCGGGATTCGCTTTGAGCCCAACCGGAGGCACAGAGGTTCAGCCAACCCGGCGTCGCTTCTCAGAGGTAAAGCAAGAGGAAGACCAGCGGAATCGAAGCTCCAGCGGCTGTCAACCAGGCGCCCCGGCCCGTTATCCGCCTTTTCCCCTGATGACGAACAGGCCAGTGATGGCCAGAACCAGAAGATCCACTGCGTAGAGGTCCGCCAAGAAGGTCCATAGCCCCCGTGGCTGATTCAGATGCAGGAGATTGGCCTCCTTTAGAATCCTGCGGTCCCGCACCACCTCGAGCCTTGTTCCGCCGGTGGGGAGATCTACGGTCACCGTTCCCGCGTCGGTAAAGATTTCCAAGGTGTCATTGTCACGGCGAAACGTGTCCCGGTACGCCGGATCCTGTCCAAGCCTCGGGAGGATCCCCTCCACGACCTCAGGGGAGCGTGGGTCATCAGACTCGAAGGGCCCCAGGGTCTAACGGGTTTCCGTCACCTTGAAGTTGGGATTCCAGTCCCTCAATGGATTCTGCCTATTCGAAATCCCCGATGACAGCGCCGAGGCCCTTGAGCTGGTAGACCACTTCAGGGCCCGTCACTGTGGAGGGATCGAATTCGGTACCGTGTTCCTCTGCTTCGTGCCGGGCCCGCTCCAGAGCTTCCTCCATGGTATACTCGAGCTTCTCCATCACGCCTTCCACGCGTGCGCGGAGTCCCCGAGCGGTCATTGGAAAGACGATCACTCCGTCTTCCACCTTGACCCGGAGCTGCTCCCCGTCCTGTTCACCGGCCAGAGCCAACCAGCAACCCATCATCTCGCAGACTTCCACCACGGTTCCCTCGACCAGGACCTGGTCACCCAGATGGGCATCAGGGTCCGCGAGGATGGCTGAGATCGAGGTAGTCTCCGTAAGGGTTAGTTCTTCACCGTATTGGGTAGACGCGTTCTCGGAGGAAGCGCAGGCCGCAAGAAAGGCGACCGGGATCAAGCAAGCCACGACTGCCGGGCGTGTGTTCATTTCGACTCCAGTTCAGGAACAATAGGGGCCAGAATATACCGTGGTTGGAGCCATGGAGGGAGACTTACCGTCTTCAGGCCGGGCGCCTTTGATCGTAGCGGGAGGGGAACATCTGGTTTAGGATGTAGTAGTGCGTCGGAAGGTAGGTCGCGGGCCACCTGGCCCGCCCACCTTGATGTGAAGGGACCCCCGGTCGACCCCATGGAGGCGGAGGCTTCGACCGATTGGGGATGAGACACTCGGTACGTTGATTTCCCCTTTTCCATGTATCCGTTTTCCTGGCGTGGTGAAACCGTGAGAGTCCGGTGAACGAACGATTGCGTGCCCGATTGGTGGCACTTCGGAACCCGGACGGGGGGTGGGGCACCACTGCGGATCGACCCTCGAACACGGAGGCCACCGCGCTGGCTGCCCTGGCTTTGGACCCCGGAGTCGAAGACCGAGACCAGGGCCTCGAGTGGCTTCTGGGCCACCAACGGCCGGACGGAAGTTGGCCGTGGACGGAGGAGGTGGATGCTTCCAGTTGGGCTACGAGCCAGGCCGTCCTGGCGCTTGCTCATGTTGGGTGGGGTACGGACGCGGTAGCCCGGGGTGCGGAATGGCTGGTTGGGGAGAAGGGGCCGAGCTTCCCGTGGTGGTACCGTGTTCGCGAGTGGCTCACCCCGCGGCGGGCTGCCGAGGCGGACATCAACCTTACCGGCTGGCCCTGGGCGGCCGGAACCTTCAGCTGGATTGAACCGACAGCTTTCGCCCTCCTGGCGCTCAAGACCGTGTCTCCCGGGCGCCGGCCCCACCGGTCGGAGGCCCGGATCAGGGAAGCTGAAAGGATGATCCTCGACCGCGAGTGTCCGGGTGGCGGATGGAACTACGGAAACAAAAGGGTGCTCGGTGTGGATGAGGTCCCCTACCCGGACACGACGGCCCTCGCCCTGATCGCAACCCAGGACCTCCCTGCGCATCCCGCGAGGGACCGGGGGCTCAGCGCCCTCGATCGCCTGGTCCCGACGACGGGATCCGGCTTGGCCCTGTCACTGGCCGCCCTATGCCGCCGGGCCCTCGGTCTGGAAACGGGGGGCCTGCTTGAGCAGGCACTGTCACGTTTTGACGAGACCGGATTTCTGGACGACATCCGCGTGATTGCACTGACCCTGATAGCCGGCCGGGACGATGCCCCCTTTACGCTTCCGTCCGATGACTGATCGCCGGACCTTTGTAAAGGCGATGGCGGCCGCCGCCATTGCGCCGGCGTTCGCCCGCTGTGAGCTCGCCGAGGCGCCAGCAGAGTCCTGGACTGCTGCAGCATTCGTGAAGAAAGAACGCTCCGCCGTCGCGATCCTTGCCGCTGATGCGTACGACGGCCGGCTTGTCGAAGTCGTGCGCCGAGGCCTCGATCTCTTCGGAGTGGACGTCCGCGACAAGCGCATCGTGCTCAAGCCGAATCTTGTCGAATTCGACCCAGACGGTGCGGTCAATACGAACCCGGCACTCATTGCGGCCGCCATCGAGGCGTTTCGTTCCGGCGGTGCCCGCGACGTGGTGGTCGCCGAGGGACCCGGTCACCGCCGCGACACGGAGTACATCGTTACGACGTCAGGTCTTTCGGATACTCTGCGCGATGTTGAGGCACGGTACGTCGACTTGAACGGCGACGCGGTGCGAAAGGTGCCTGCGGCGAG
The DNA here is from genome assembly GCA_039589815.1 of Gemmatimonadota bacterium. Classification (GTDB taxonomy): domain Bacteria; phylum Gemmatimonadota; class Gemmatimonadetes; order Longimicrobiales; family Gaopeijiaceae; genus JABDNZ01. The sequence goes on from JBDHGR010000091.1 coordinate 10,000, forward strand.
CGCTTTCTCGTCGCTCGGCTCTCTCTACCTCCCGGACACCGTGCTGGGGGCCGATCTCCTCGTGTCGATGCCGAAGTTGAAGACGCATCACTGGGCCGGCGCCACACTCTCTCTTAAGAATCTGTTCGGTATCATGCCCGGATCGATCTACGGATGGCCCAAGAACGTGCTGCACTGGGCCGGCATCGATTCGTGCATCGTCGACATCAACTCGACCCTCCCCGTGCCCCGCTTCAACATCGTTGATGGAATCGTGGGAATGGAGGGCAACGGTCCAATTCAGGGAGTTCCACGAAAGAGCGGGGTGGTGGTCTTTGGGCCGGACCCGGTGGCCGTGGATGCGACGGCTGCCCGCCTCATGGGGATGGAACCCCTCCGGCTCCGTTACCTTGCCGAGGCGAATCGTTTCATGGGGAATGCCCCCTATGATCTCATCGACCAGCGTGGAGAATCGTTGGTGCGGTTCGCGCAGGACTACGAGTTGATAGCCGAAATGGAATTCCTTCGTTCTGAGCCGTTTACCGGCTCCGGCTGAGGAGCGTCCTCAGTCAAGGGACAGATACCACCCTTGGCGGAGATGGGGCGACGCACATGGACGGATACCGACCACGGCTGGGAGCTTGCCCCGACATGCGATTCTCTCTCTGTGCCTTGCTGCTGGCGGCACTCGCCGTTCCACGGTTGGCCGCTGCTCAGGATGGGCCCCAGCCGATCCTGAGCGGGGTCGCCCCGCGCCCCGAGTGGGGAATCAGAGGTCTCGGCGACGTGCGTTTCGGTCGTGTGGCCGTGGTCGGGCCTTCCGACGATTCCCACCTCGAGCTTAGACGGTTGCTGGAGAAAGCACCTGTACGCCCTCCCCCCAGCACCAGGAGCCTCACTCCCCCGTTCGTGGGCAATACGCTCGTAGTGAGCGATTTTTCCAAAGGCAATCGCACCCCGATGGGTGGGTACTTCGGCACGTTCCAGCGCGAACCGTCGGCTGCTTCCGCTTCGGTCGACCGGATGCCCGACGGGCGGAGGGCCCTCGAGCTCACCTGTCAGCATCTGGCCGAGGGCTTTTGCGGATTATGGGTCCAGCTCTATGACTTCGAGGTTCCTCCGGATGAACGGGCGTATCTCGATGCTCGGGCGTTCTCGACCATGAGCTTTTGGATCCGTGGGCGTTCGGGGGGAGAACGGGTC
>JBDHGR010000092.1:0-23582 GCA_039589815.1 Gemmatimonadota bacterium
CAGGGACATGGAGTAACCATCAGGCACCTCCTCACGCACACCTCCGGGATTCCAACGTTTCAGCAGATCCCAGGGTTTCAGGACCATATCCGGCTGGATCACACGGTACAAGAGACCGTGGCGATCTTCGCAAACGAACCGTTCGAGTTCCCTCCGGGGGAGCGATACGCCTACAGCAGCTCAGGATACATCCTGCTTGGCGCTATCCTCGAGGAAGTCACGGGAACGAGCTTCGAGGAGCTCCTTCAGGAGAGGATCTTCGGGGTCGTCGGCATGCAGAGCGCCTGTCTCGGTAACCATGACCGAATCATCCCGAGACGGGTCACCGGGTACTCTCTCAGGAACGGGGATGTCATCAATTCCCCTATCGTCAGCATGACCATGGCTTTTTCTTCCGGTGGCCTGCTGATGTCAGTTGATGACCTGGCTGCTTGGGACGATGCACTCTACGGGCATCAGGTGCTTGGGGAGGAAAGCAAGGAGGCGATGTGGTCGGCTCACGTCCTGGAAAGTGGACGGACCACGGAGTACGGACTGGGCTGGATGGTCACCGAGTTCCTCGGTCACCGGGTCCTCATGCACGACGGGAGTGTCGACGGGTTTCTGAGCGCCGCCTGGCGCCTTCCCGACGAGCACATCTTCGTGGCCGTCCTGACCAACTCCGACACCCCCGGGATGGGCCCGAACGTTGCGGCAAAAGGAATCCTGGCAGCCCTACTCGGAATCCCGGAGAGGCACGCCATCTCCATGACCCCTGCAGAACTTGATCGGTATGCGGGGGACTATTCACGAGTTGACGGGAGGATCTGGAGCGTGGTGCAGGAGGAAGGCAGACTCTATATCGCCCCCAACGAAAGGGTGAGGTGGGAGGTTCTTCCAGAGTCGGATTCGGTTTTCTTCTTCACCGATCCCTCAAACAGATTCAACACCCTGACGTTCGATTTGAGTGAGCAGGGTGTCGTGGAAGGCCTGGCGCTGGCCTTGGACATGGGAGGTCGGATTACCGCCGACAAAGAACTGCGGGAGGAAGAGGGATAGGCGGATCGCCTGGCTCTGTTCTCACGTGCAGAGCCCGGCCAGGCTGATAAACCTCGGCGGGGAAGTCGGTCCTCAAAACGGGCCTGAGTAGGGTCGAGCCGAAGGCCCCGGAGGGGCCGGAGACGAGTCAAGCGTTTCCGCTGAAACGTCCTTTTCGTGAATCCCTCTCCTTCGTTCCCTCATGCGGCGTTTCCGCGGAGCCGAGCGGCGAAAACGGTGGCTCTGGGAACCAAACCGACCCGGTGACCCGCGAGACCTTGGTGGAAGCAACACTCGGAAGGCATCGGGTTTCCAGAACCTTCCCTGATTGACCTCGGGCCATCCCGGCAGACGGAAGGAAGGCAAAACGAAACACGGGGATTGCCTTGAGGAGCGGACGGGCCATGGGTTCCTCCATCGCGGGAGGGAGATCAGGAAACCCATCATGGGATCAGCTCGGCCATCCGCACCGTCGGTGTGGCCCGCCCAGGCGTCTCCGGCCCCTTCTCACCCGCCCAGTTGAAACACGTCCCCCGGGTTCTCGGCCGTCAGGACCACAGTCCCAAACCCCCAGCTTCGGACCAGTTCGGCTACGCCTGGATAGAGTTCTTCTCTACGCGACGGATCTAATAGTGCCAGGGCCTGAGGGCGGAATCTATCCATGAAAGCCTTGAACCCAGAGCTTTCCAAATCCGTCCCCGGCTCGGGAATGGGGAGGAAGGCCAGGTCGATGTGGTCCGTCACCGTCTCCAGGAAATCCAATTCAGCCAGGTAGTACTCCATGTCGTCGGGTCGGAAGCCCTGGTAGTAGAGGACCAAACCGTCCACCTCCACCAGGTGGCCCAAGGTCGCCATCTGGGTCATGGTGCCGATCGTCGTGACCCGGGCATCTTCCAGAACGAGGCTATCCCGGGGAGAGAGGTAGACCGAGCGGTCGGACCCCCTCCAGCTGTCGCCAGCGTTTTGAACGTAGGTCACGCCTTTCAGAGAATCTTCGATTTCGTGAATGTATGCCGGCTCTCCGATTTCTCCGTGATAGCAAGTGTAGAGGGCCAGGACATCCTGGTCCCGAATCTCCTGGGGGGTCAGGAATCCGTTGGCCAGCGAAGGATCGGTTGGGCGGGTGACTCCGAACTCCTCCTGGTCAAAGACCAGGAGCCGGCGGGACGTTTTCACCGCCCATCCCCGGTGGTTCAGGTACCAGAGAGAAGCCTCGCCTTCATCCCGGCTCCGGTTCACGAGTGATGAAGGCCCGAACCGTTTCTCCACCAGTCCAGAGCTGTCCGCTCCTCGGGCCACAAGAAACTCTGCGATGGTCTTGTGCCCGTATCGCCCCGCATAGTAGAGAGGGGTATGTCCATGATGATCCGTGGCGTCAACCGGGACTCCGTGCTCGATTAGGGCGCCAACGCCATCCAGATGGCCGCTGAGTGCAGCGATGTGCAGGAGTGTTCGCCCGTCTGGGTCTATTACCCCCAGGGCGTCGGCACCGTGAGCCAGGAGCGCCCGGACCACCGGAGAATGTCCCCTCTCCAATGCCCAGCTGAGTGGAATGTGCCCGGTGTCGTCCATGGGATCGGGGTCGGCGCCCGCCTCCAGAAGGACCTCCACGAGTTCCACGTGCCCGCCCAGGGAGGCTGTGGCCAGGGCAGTCAGATTCCTGCGGCCGGTTCTGTTGACTTCACCTCCTCGATTCAGGAGCAATTTCGCCATATCGGCACTCCCGAAGGTGGCCGTGAGATGTAGCCGGGAGACGGGGAGTGCCCATGGAGCGTCTGGAACCAGTTCACCGCCGTGGGCCAGAAGGATTCGGGTCAACCCACTCCCACGCTGGCAATCCACGTAAAACGCCAGGTCCACAGCGGAGAGGCCCCTGGCTCCAGGCCCCGAGGGATCAGCCCCCCTCTCCAGAAGGAACTCGGCCATCTCGGGATTCGCCGCAAGGATGGCAATCGTAAGCGGGGTACGGCCCTCCTCGTCGGCGGTCCTCACCAGAGAATCATCTGCTTCCACGAGAGCCGTGACCCGATCAAGGTCCCCTGACTGAACGGCTTCGTGGATTCCCTGAGCCGACAGGGATGGAAAAGAAATCAAAAGTGCAGTGAGTACGGATGGCAGAGTCGCGTGTCCGGACATAGTCAGTCCCCCCGGCAAGTCTTGGCCTAGACAATTGTAAGACAAGACTGCTTCGATCCCAGAAAAGTTTCATCCGAACGGCTTGAGCAAGGCTCTCTCGGCGACCCCGGGGAAAGCCAGATCCTATCTCGGCCTCGGCGCCTCGATGACCCGAACTGACACCCCGAAACAATGACCATCCGTTGGGTCCTTCGGGTTCAGTCCGGTGAAGAATCGGCGCCTCACCTTGACCTATTCATCCATCTGAAGACTCAGTCCATCGAACAGGCGTCGAGGGAGAGGCGACAAGCCCGCAACCAAAGCCCCCCCGCGACCGTCTATTCAGAACACAGGCCCGACCCCCACGGCCGTGGGTCCGTCTACGGAGCAGGGGGGATGAAGCACCGGAGACAGGAGGAGGCATGTTGCACGGGATCGGTTCCGACTTGCGGTACGTCCTCAGAGTTCTGAGGCGAAGCCCGGGATTTGCCGCCGTCGCCATCCTTTCCCTGGCCATCGGGATCGGGGCCAACACCGCCATGTTCGGTGTGGTGAAGGCCTTGCTCTTGACCCCCATGCCGGTGGAGGCCCCGGGGGAACTGAACCTCGTTACCTGGGCCAGAGAAGGGGATTTCTCCGTCAGGCAGATCGGCTCCACTGGATACACCCACCCGACGAGCGGCCGGCGCTACCGCAGCAACTTCAGCTTTCCCACCTACCGGGCCCTCCAGGACGCCGCTGCCGGCCATGCAAACATCTTCGCCTTCGCGTTCCTCCGGGGCGTGAGCGTAGCCGTGGGCGATCAACCTGCCTTCCTTGCCGGCGGGGCATTGGCCGGTGGGCGGTACTTTTCCACCCTCCGAGGCCGAATGGCCCTGGGGAGGCCCCTCACCGAGGACGACGACCGGCCCGGCGCACCCCTGGTGGCCGTCCTGAGCCACTCCTTCTGGATGCGGGCCTTCGGAGGCGACCCGGAGATCCTGGGCGGGACCTTGCGCATCAACGGGAATCTGGCAGAGGTAGTCGGCGTGACCGGAGAGGGCTTCCGAGGGCTATCAATGGGGGGGTTTTTCCCTCAGACGGAGATCACGGTGCCCCTGGCTTCCCAGGCCATCGTCTACCCTCGAATGTCTTCCGGTGAATCCCTTTTCACGACGAATGACGTGCTCTGGCTGCGTCTGATGGCCCGACTGGGGGAGGGAACGGACCCAGAGGCCCTGGAGCAGCTCCTCTCCGCCACACTTGGGAACCAGCCTTCTCCAGTTGTGGCGGATGACGGACATGTTCGAGAGGTCCGGCTTTTTCCAGGGTCCCAGGGCGCCCAACCGGTTCGATCCCAAACGGCTCGCCTCCTCTACTTCCTCCTCGGCGTCGTGGGGATCGTCCTCCTCATCGCCTGCGTGAACCTCGCAAGCCTCATGCTTTCCCGTGGCGTGACCCGCCAGCGGGAAATGGCGGTCCGCAAAGCCATGGGCGGCTCCCGAACCAGACTGGTCCGGCAGATGCTTCTGGAGGGTCTCGTTCTGGCCGGGGCAGGAACGCTCATGGGTCTCAGCCTGACCCTTTGTAGCAAGGAACCTCTACAGGCTCTTCTCACAAGCAGCGTGGGGTTTGGTGCGTTCGGAAACGTAGACATGTCCTTCGTCATGGATCCGGTGGTGATGTCGGGCACGGCCCTTCTGGGTGTCGTGGCGACACTGGCATTCAGTTTTCTACCGGCTCTCCGGCTATCGGCGTTGGACGCGAATAGCTGGCTAAAGCCCCGGACAGCCGGGTCCGCCGGTCCGAAGCTCAGGTTGGGTCGGGCTCTGATTTCCTTTCAGATCGCCGCCTCGGTACCGCTGGTGGTGGGAGCCATCCTCTTTCTGCGCACACTCTCGAACCTGGGAGGGGTGGAGCTGGGGTTCGATCCCCGTGGGCTAGCCACTTTCCAGGTGGACCCCGCCTACACGCAACGCCCGGACGAGGAGTACCCCGACCTCTACCTGGAACTGCTCAGCAAGCTGGAGGCGATCCCGGGGGTTCGGTCCGTCACCCTCATCGAGAACGTCCTCATGAGCGGGATCATTTCCAACGGACAAATCACCCTGAATGGGGAGGAGCACGTCCTGTACAGGAACGCGGTGGGTCCGGCCTTCCAGGAAACCATGGGAGTCCAGCTTATCGTGGGACGGATGCCAGGCCGCCAAGACGACGGGGCTGCCCCGAGGGTCGGCGTGTTGAACGAGGCCGCGGTCAGAAAGCTGTTCAACGGAGAATCTCCCATCGGAAGGACCATCGAAGTCCGGGGCGGGGAAGTGCGGATCGTCGGGGTGGTGAAGAACATGCCCTACCAGAACCTCCGCCAGGCCGTGCCCATTACCCTCTACGAGTCGGCCCTTCAACGTCACGGATATGGAGGCCACCACCTGGTCCTCCGGACCGACGCGCCCCTTGCCCAGCTGGAGCCAGCCATCCGGCAGGCGGTTTGGGAGGTACACCCGGATATTCCCGTGCCCCCCATCCAGACCCAGACCGCTACGATGGCCCAGACCACCGGAAAGGAACGCGTCTTCACCCAGCTTCTGTCCCTTTTCGGCGCCTTCGCCGTTCTCCTCGCCAGCATCGGCCTGTACGGCGTCACCTCCTACTCGGTGACACGACGGACCAGCGAGATCGGCGTGAGGATCGCGGTCGGAGCCCGGCCAGCGCAGATCCTCTGGCTTATCTTGAGGCGGGTGTTCACCCTGGCGGGAGCAGGCCTCCTGGTCGGGATCCCGGCGGCCCTGGCTGGGGGACCCCTGGTGGAAAGCCTTCTCTTCGGTGTCCAGGCCACCGATCCAGGGATTGTGGTCGGCGCCGCCCTGGTGATGTTGGGCGTGGCTGCTGCTGCCGGACTCCTCCCAGCCATGAGGGCCGCCGGGGTGAGCCCCCGAAGTGCGTTGGAGGCAGATTAGGCGGACTACCAGTGGGTCTTGAGAGAACTCTCAAACAGATGGGCCCGTGAAGTGACCGGACCTAGCTTCGGTACCACCTACTGGTTGAGTCCAACCACCCCCTGCAGCCCTTGGAAAGAAGCCGAGGCCAAGACCATCACGGTGACCAGAGCCTCTCTCAGGTCCTCTGGCATTTCCGTGGGGGTGCCTCGGACCGTGCTCACACCCTGTTCATCTCTATAGGCCAGATCGAAGTGGATCTGGTCGCAGCACTCGTTGCCGAAGTTGGTACCGTTCAGTGCGTGTATTCCAGCGTTCAGGAAGAGACCCTGGACGTTGTCGATCTGCTCTGAAGTGAGAGTCCGGAGGACTTCCCCGGCTTCGAACTGGCAGGAGCTTATGCAGGACTCCCCCTTTACCTCCCCGGAGAGGCCGTCCAGGGAAAGGGTATAATCGGCACCGTCGAGCCCTCCCGTCACCCGGAGACGGATCAGGTGATCCCCTTCGGATGGGAGGCCCACCGGACCAGGGCTGCATCCAATCGGAAGCAACGCCAGAAGCAGAAGAGACCAGACAAGTCGAGGAATATTCATGTTGTTCTCGGAGTTCAGGTTCAGATCATTCCGTGCTCACATCATGAACGCCTCGACGGAGGAATTTGTGACAGCTGGATGAGGAATGGGATAGTTGAGAATGCGAGCCCATGGCACCACACCACCTCGTCACCCGTTCCCTTCCCCACCTGATCGGGAAGCAAACCCACCGGGGGGTCCCCAAGGGGTGATAGGTCAACGCCAGCACAGGCGATGAGGTTTTCGGCGAGGAAAAGAGTAGGGCTTCGGCTCCGAGCCATGCACCAACGCTTAGCGGCGTTGTCCGATCCGCAGAAGGTGTTCAACCGCCCGCTCCAGCTGCAGGTCACGCCCTTCTGCGATTGACCCCGGATTGTCGAGGACCTCCACATGAGGGGCCAGCCCGACGCCGACGAAGTCTTCCCCCTCCGGGGTCATATCTCGCTTGGTCGTGATGCCAGCGACGATGCCGTGGGGGAGCCTTAAGATCAGCGGCTGGCCCGTGCTGCCGGCGGTCGTGGTACCCATGGTGGTGACCTGGGGCATCTGCTGCATCACCAACACGAAGTTCTCTGCCGCAGAGTACGTATAGGCGCTCTGAAGCAATACGGTTGGGACGCTCAGCGCCGGTCCCGGCGCCGGATCCAGTATGATCACCTGGGGTTCGATTGTGGCCCTTCCATCTCCGTAAGCGCGATACTCACCGGAGTCGTCCTGCCGGGACCCCCAGGCCTTGTAGGCGGCGACGTGTTCTGGCGACGTCCATGTCATCACCGGCACGGAGCGTTCTGTGAAGTAGCTTCCGATCTGGTCTCCGTAAGCCGAGTTTCCGCCACCGTTTAGGCGGACGTCGACGATGATGCCCCGGGCTCGGGCACGAAGTTGGGGCACGATCTCCTCGAATTGCTCGACAACGGCCTGGTCCCAGAAGACGTGGATACCCACGTAGGCGATATCGTTGTCCAGCCAACGCCACTCGAAGTGCGGCTTGTTGACCCGGCCCTGTCGGACCCAGTCGCCGTCAGCAAATTCCGCGAGCGGTTGGCGAACGAACGCTTCGGTGCGCTCGGAGCCGTCGGGAGCAACGAAGTTGAGCTGCACCTCCGTTCCAGGTCGGCCCATGAGAGCACCGGCAATCTGCTCGTCCTCACCCATCAAGGACATGGCGAACTGGTATTGCGGGGTCGACGCCCCGACCCAGGGATCGACCTCCTCAGCGAGATACTGCCGTAAAGGCATCCCATCGATTTCGTTCACCACCGATCCGATGGGGATTCGGTCGGCGAGACCAGAGGCGGCGTTGGTCACTACCGCCTCGTATCCGACCGGCGCCAACGTTGGTGTGCGCCTCGCCGAGCAATTCGCCGAACTCTATGGCCAACCGGAAGAACTGAATGTCGGATTCGACTCTCAGGGCCCGCTCGGAGAACTGGACGAACGCGGCGTCCCAGTCGAGTTCAGGAACTCGATCCCAGAACGCGAAGTTGTACTTCGCTTCGCTCCAGAAGGTCGCGAGGGTCAGAATCCGATCGCCGGGAGGGATCGTCAACTCGGTCCCGTCTGGAATGCCGCCCTGGCCCACGAGGGTGGCGGGCAAAAAAGCGACACCGATGAGCACTGCCAGCACAGGCCGTCGGGGGGAAACTCTGATGGGCATCGGATCCTCCGGTGGGTAGTACTTTCGGGCAACAATGGACGTCGGCACCTGTCATGACAACGGTGACCGACCTAGAAATCGTCTCGCCCAGGCCCGAAACAGTGGTCACATGTAGGGGCGGCTCATCGCCACGTCAACGATGGACGGCGTGATTTTTTGGGCTCCGCATCAGACAAATCACCCCCATGTATTCCTCCCCGAAAGTCGTTTCGGCCAGTCAGAATCTAGGAAGTGGCACCACAGTTGAGGGTGGACCAGCGGCTTTCCGCCGTCCGAAAACCAGGCATATCAACGAATAAGCCGCAAGCCAACAGCGCCTCTACTACAGGCCTCACGCTTCTGAGAAAAGGGTTTACACGTTTCTTTCCATAGGGCCCCACCCCAAGGCGCGGTGCCGAGGCTTATCAGGCTCGGTCGTAGGGACCTGAATCCCGGTAAAAGCCCGGAAAAAACCTTGGCAGGAGGCGTGTCGGCCCATTGACGGAGCTTTGCCCGGCTGATTAGTATGCGTTTGTATAAGAAACCACCAGGCGGGAGGGACCCATGCCCAAGAGAGGCCATCTGGCGGAGTTCGAGCTCTACGTGATGCTTGCCGTGTTTCGTCTCGAGGGGGGCGCATACGGGGTCACGATCCGGCAGGAGATCCAGGACCGGGCGGGTAGGCCGGTCTCCATCGGCGCTGTCTACGCCACCCTCGGCCGGTTGGCTGAAAAGCAGTTGGTGGAGTTCCGGGTTTCGAGTCCTCTTCCCGTGCAGGGGGGACGCTCTCGGAAATTTGTCTCTCTTACCCCCAGGGGCCTGGAAGCATTGGAGCACTCCACTTCCATGCTCCAGCGAATGATGCAAGACACTCCTCTGGCCCATCGAAGTTGAGGATCTTCCATGGCACGAGTTCCAGGGGTAATGAGGTGGATGCTCGGGCTTCTCGCCGATGAAGAGACGGGCACCGGCCTTCTTTCCGATCTAGAAGAGGAATTCGAGGACCTCGTCATAACAAAGGGAGTCCGCGGTGCCAGACGTTGGTATAGGGGACAAGCGTTAAGGTCGGGCCTCCCTCTTCTCCGGTGGCGGTTCTTGCGTCGAGACGCGGCTTGGCGACGGGGGCTCAGGATCCTCCTCTGGTCGGGACTGGTTCGGGATGCCCGGTACGCTGTACGCAGCTTCCTTGGCGCCAAGGGCTTTTCGGTTGTCGTGGTACTTACTTTCGGTCTTGGGATCGGCGCGAACACGGCTGTCTTCAGCCTCGTTCACAGCGTAATCCTGGATCCCATACCTGTGCCCGGGGGCGACCGGCTGGTCACGTTGTGGCGTCAGGAGCAGACCGAGGGGATGCGTCCCCTGGTCCCCCCGGCGCCCGAGATGGTCAGGGCTTGGCAGGAAGAACAGGGCATTTTCGAGGAGATGGGGGCCTACTCCGAGGAGGAGTTTCACCTATTGGTCGGGGTCACGCCCGTGTCCGTTCGCGGGGCCCGGGTCTCACCCGAGATCCTCACAATCATCGCTGCCGCACCCACGGTTGGCAGGCTCTTTTCCCCGGATGACGCCAGGCCCGACGGGCCCCGGGTCGCTCTTCTCACGGAAGGCCTCTGGAGAAGGAACTTCGGGTCGGACCCCGGGGCCGTGGGAAGGAGTGTGGTCCTGGACGGAGAGTCCCACCTGGTTGTGGGAGTGCTGTCGGCCTTCGGGCGTCAGATTCTCGAGGCCGGGTTCTTCGGGGACCAACGGAAGGAACTCCTGGTGCCCCTGGCCGGGGATGGCATGGGAGCCTGGCCGGCCGGAGCGAACGTGGTCGCCAGGTTGGAGCCGGGTCTGTCTGCCGAGATGGCACAGGAACGCCTGGATGTGATCCAGGACCGCGTCGTCCCGCTCATCGCAGGTCACAGCGAGTGGTTCCCTTTCGTGAGTACGCCTCAACAGGCTCTGGGCTTGAGTTTTCGCCGGGGCCTCTGGGTCATGATGGGCGGGGTCGGAATCGTGCTCCTGATACTCTGCGCCAACACAGCGACACTCCTGCTGGTGCGTATGATGGGGCGGGCCCGGGAATTCCAGGTCCGGCTGGCCCTGGGAGCCGGGCGCTTGCGTCTGGCTGGGCAGTTGGTCATGGAGAGCCTCATCCAAGGCGGGATCGGGATTCTTCTCGCGATCTTCCTCGCCGGGTGGCTGGTGGATGGGGCCAAATGGGTTGCCAGGGATGCCGTGCCGGAGGTCCGGGCGGCTCGGGTGGATCCAGAAGCCCTGGCAGTGGCCGTGGTTTTGGGTCTGGCCACCATTGTTCTGTTCAGCCTCATCCCCGCCCTTCACCTGCCCCGGATCAGGCCCGCAGGGGCTCTCGGCCGGGATGCTCGGAGGGAAAGACGGTCCCGGGTGGGCTGGACGGCACACCGATCCCTGGTCGTGGGCCAGGTGGCACTCGCATTGCTATTGGTCGTGGCGGCCGGCCTCCTCTCGAATTCCCTGGTCCGCCTCCTCTCCGTCGACCCCGGTTTCGAGGTGGATGGGCTTGCGGCGGTCAGCCTCGACCTTCCCCAGGGTAGGTACGATGATCCTGATTCTCGCCTCGCTCTTTTCGATGAAGTGGTCGGCAGGTTGGAGGGCCGGACAGGGGTGGAGGCGGTAGGGTGGGCCCGCTTCGTCCCTCCCCGGGTCGCAGGTGCCTTGGGCTCCATCCGGATCGATGGCCAAACCCCGTTGATAGACGAAAGTCCCGAACCACAGGCAGGAAATTGGGTTTCGCCCGAGTACTTCGGGGCCATCGGCGCACCGTTCCTCGAGGGCCGTCCGTTCACCGGGGCGGAGGTCTCGGACCGGGAACAGGTGGTGATTCTGAATCAGTCCGCGTCTCGTCGATATTGGCCGAACGGAGGCGCCGTGGGGTCCAGGATCCAGTTGGTGTCGGACTATGGACCGTCGCCCTGGCTCACTGTGGTGGGGATCGTTCCCGATATCAAAGCCTGGTGGCTGGGTGACGCCCAGGACAGAGTCCAGGTGTACCTCCCCGCCTCCGACGTCCCGCCCCAATCAGGGGCCTTCCTTATCCGAGCCGGGGGGAACCTGGGCACGGCTCTGTCCATGGTCCAGGAGGAGATCCAAGGCCTGGATCCCACGCTTCCGGTCGGGGAGACCTTCTGGGTGGGAGACGCCCTCCGCCAGTCCGTGGCCCGACAGAGGTTCCAGGCCCTTCTCCTTACATCGTTTGGAACTCTTGGCGTGCTGTTGGCCGTGCTGGGTGTTTACGGCGTACTGAGCCTCTCGGTGGTAAGACGTTCCCGGGAGATCGGCGTCCGGCTCGCGCTCGGGGCCACCGGAGGCGAGATCACCCGCAGCGTCGTGCTACAGGGTTTGAGGGCCATCACCCTGGGATCCACCATCGGATTGGCCCTATCCCTTCTTTCTGCCCCGCTCCTGGTCGATCTCCTCTGGGGAGTGGACCCCAAGGACCTGCCGACCCTTGCTGCTGGAGTGGGGGGCGTCCTCCTGGCGGGATTGGCCGCCACTTTTCTGTCGGCGCGAAAAGCTACGGGAGTCGATCCGGTGGAGGTATTGAGGCGCGAGTGAAGGCAGGAGAGTCAGGCCTCCCGGCTTGGACGAGGTCACTGTCGAGAACATGCGGCAGGGCCCAGAGGCGCCGGCCCTGAAAGCACCGTAGTGAGTCTCTTCTCAGGCTTTACCGGAGGCTTGACCCCCCTCTCAGAATTGCGTCTTCGCGGAAGCCCCAGCTCATCCCGAAGTCATTCCTCCGCCAATACCTCCCGGGGTGGAATGTTTGAAGCCTGGCGGGCTGGCCCCCAACAGGCCAGAACCGCAACGGCTGCCAAGGCCGTCAGGGCGGCGAAGAGGACCCTCGGTTCGGTCGGAGCGATCCCATGCAGAAGGCTCGCCATGAACCGGGTGAGGACGAGGGCGGCCACCAGCCCCGTTCCCATTCCTACCGCCACCAGGGTCATTCCTCTTCTCAAGACCAATCGCAGGACATGGCTCGGCTCCCCCCCTAAGGCAATGCGAATGCCCATGTCCCGCCGGTGCTGCCGGACGAAGTAATCCATGACGCCGTAGATTCCGACGATGGCCAGAAGAAGGGAGATGCCACCGAAGGAACCCATGAGGGCGGCAAGGTAGCGTGGCACCTGGAGGTCCTGACTCAGAAGCTCGGGGCCGGTGGCCACCCTGGAGATGGCCGCTCGCCGGTCCGACCGCCAGATGGCATCCCGTACCAGGGGTGCGAGAGTGGTTGGGTCCACCCCTTCCTGGGCCCGAACCACCATGCTCGGGCTCCCCGACGGGTAGCGTCGGGAGTCTAGGAACATCACGCCAGGGTTGGATCCTTCGAGCCAGAACCGACGGGCGAACGCCTCGTCCACGAGCACAACGGGAGGCGCATCCCCTGCCACGGGTCCGAACATCCGCCCAGCCACGAGGCGGGATCCGAGAGCCTCGAAGTACGCCTCCGAAGCGAAGATCCAAGGAACCGACGGCTGTGTCTCCCCTTCGGCCACGGGTTGGTCCTCGAGGACAAAGTTGTTGGTGAAGGGGTGATCTCCAGGGGGACGCCCTTGGCCCACGCCGGCCTGGGCCACCCCGGGAAGAACCCTGACCTCCTGTAAAACCCGGTCCCAGGTTTGCCTGAGCTCAGCATCGGTGCGTTCCGTGTCTTCAGGAAGGGCAACATCGAGGGCAACTACTCGATGAACGTCGAACCCCGGATCCACCTGGGTGAGTGCCAGGAAACTGGCAACAAGGAGGCCGCCTCCAACCAAGACCGGGACCGAGACGGCGAACTGTATGGTCACGAGGAGACTGCGTACCCTTCGAGTCCAGGCCGAAGCTCCGACCCGCGCACCTCCCTCCCGGAGGCCCTGGGCCATACGGACCCCGGGGGCTTTCAGGGCAGGTAACAGCCCGAACAGCACCAGGCATGCTGCAGACAAGGTAAGGGAGAAAATGAGCACTGGTCCGGTAAGCCCCACCTCGGAAGCCCGTGGAATGAAAGGAGCCCCAAGGGTGCCTGCGAGGCGAATGCCGAGGACGGCCAGCCCCAGACCGCCCAGGGATCCAAGCATCACCAGGAGGCCGCTCTCCAGAACCAGGTGTGATACGAGGTTCCTTCTTGAGGCCCCCAGGGCGGTCCGCACAGCCAACTCCCGACGGCGGTCCAGGATTCTGGCCAGCAGCAGGCTGGCGGCGTTGGCGCATACCATAAGGAGGACAAAGACGGCGGCACCCAGGACGACCAACAACGCGGAACCTACGTCCCCCACCTCGTAATCCTTGAGGTTCCTCATGGTCCAGGTGGATTCCTGGTCGGTCCAGGAGTCCTTCCAGATGGGGAAGATCCGTTCGTTGATTGTGGCCAATTCGGCGGAGGCCACCTCCGAGTCCACGCCCTCGCCGAGCCTGCCCAAGACCACCAGGAAGAATGGGCCCTTTCGTGGGGGCGGTTCCAGTTGAAGTGGAAGGATGATGTCGGCGTTTTCAAGGGTCGGACCCACCCGGGCCGGGAGGACCCCCACCACCGGGATCTCCCGGCCATCCAAGTGAATGGTTTCCCCCAGCCGGCCTGGGTCTCCCCCGAATTCCCGGTTCCAGAAATCCCAGCCCAGCACGGCCACGGAGGGAACACCCGGTTCCGCTTCTTCTTCCAGGAAGGCACGGCCGTGGACCGGCGGGACGCCAAGGAGCGGAAAGAGGCCTGGCGTCGCAGAGTGGACCAACATTCTGTCAGAACCTGTGTCCGTGGAGTACGTGGCCCTCGTCCAGTCCATGGCCGCTACACCCGCGAACTGGGTCTGTTCTTCCTCCAGTTCCAGGTAGTCAGCCACCGAAAAAACCCATTGGTGTCCCTGAGAGGAGTTGGAGATTCGCACCAAATCCTCGGGCTCGGGATAGGGGAGAGGGTTGAGAAGGACCGCGTGGACCACGCTGAATACGGCCGTGGTCCCCCCGATCCCCAAGGCAAGGGTCCCAACGATGGATGCACTGAAGACGGGGGCACGGACCAAACTCCTGAGCTGGGTCCGCAGTCCTATGACCCAACCAGGCCCACCGGACCTCCGGGAGGGTCCCGGAGGCCTCAGGGACCCACGCCTGAAGCTCTGAGCCAAAAGATGCCCCAACGACTTCCTATGTTGGCGCCTGAGCCACCGCTCCGCCGACCTCTCTCCATCCTTCTCAACGCGATGCCGGTAGAGCTCCTCAAGCTCACTCGACATGGCCCGTGCTTCTTCACGACCCAGGATCCATCTTGCGATCCGCCGAAGCCAGACGTCCATCATCTTCCCGACCTCCTCAGATCCGATCCAGTTGGGTTTCGGTTCCATCCCAGAGACGTTCCAGGACATCACGGGTTTCCCGCAGTTTGGCGACTGCTGCCGGAGTGAGTTTGAAGTACCGCCTCACCCGGCCGGTTTCCTTCACCGCCTCGTCGTCCATGCGGGCTTTCAGAAGTCCTTTGGCCTCCAAGCGTTTCATGGCGATGAACACGGCGGACTGGGCCACCTCCCGCCCCGTCCGGGTTTCCAGCTCCAGGACCACCGGAACCGAGTAGGCCTCCCCCCCAAGGCGAAGGATGCATAGAAGTACCAAATGCTCGAACTCACCAAGATTGTCCCGGGGCATGAATCATCTCCTAGGTGGATTGCAGACACCTCACTAGCATTGTTAGTAAGTTGGACGTCATAACTTCTGGAATGGTTTCATATGGATCGGGAGTGGGATCCCCCGCACTGAAGGCCTAGGTTGACTCGAGCCGGAATCCCCGCTGGGGCCGGAAAGGCAACCTCTCCTGCCTTTTTCCAGTCGAAGTGATGAGAATAGCGTCATTCTGATACTAAGGGCACTCCCAGCGTAACCAACGCGTTTCCTACGAGAACCACATGCCCAGCCAAGCATCCGACAAATCCAGTTCCCTTCCACTCCACCCGCCTGGGGAGGCCGGGGTCAACCGGCCGGAGGCTCTTCAAGGGAAACGGAGGACTGAACCATGAAGGGGGCTCTGGTTGTCTTCTCCGGATTGTGGATGGCCCCGCTTCTGGTTGGTTGTCTGGAAGAGGGGGAGCCTTCCCAACACTTAGTGCTCATCGACACCGTCGGCTCTTTGGTCCGGGTTGAGAACGATGGTCCCGGCGTCTGGACCGACCATACGGCATGGCGTTTGGATTCGACGGGCGTCGAGATCGGGAAAGTGGCGGGGGAAGAGGAATACCTCTTCGGTTCAGTCACCGCAGCAGCCGTCAGTCCTGACGGGCGCGTATATGTGGCGGACGGGCAGGTACCGGAGGTGAGAGTTTTTACGCCGGAGGGCGCTTTCGAATTCCGCATTGGCGGAAATGGTGAAGGACCAGGTGAGTTTCGCGCCATCGACGCCGTTCGTGTGGGAGAGGATGGAACCGTCGCTGTCCGAGACCCGCGCCTCTCGCGCGTGAGCCTGTTCGGCCCCAGCGGTACCTTTCTATTCTTGTTTCGTCTTGATAGGCCCTACCTGATCTACAACAACCGGCCTTCATTCTGGATCGACCGGCGAGGGCAGGTCCACGACCAGACGAGCCTCGGAGTGTCGCCCGAAGTCGATTCCATCGGAGTCGTCACCTATGATCCGGCCGGAGAACAGGTCAGAACCACCGTTGTAGAGGAATTCACGGGGCCGACGATCGTGATATCGCGGGACGGGGTTCCAAGGGTGGGTTTTCCCGTGCCCTACAGCCCAATCCCATCTGTGGCAGTCTCTGACCAGGGTAGGATTCTGACCGGATTGGGGAGCAAGTATGAGATCGCCATGCTCAGTGAAGCCGGAGATACCACGAGTCTGATTTCCCGAGCCGTGGCTACGGAGCCACTTCCCCCCTGGGCCGAGGATTCCACGCGGGCACTGATAGCCGAGATGCGGGAGACGGTAGGTGGCGGTGATGTATCAAGCTACTCTCTCCGTCAGCATCAGCCCGCTTTCACTCTCCTTTTGGTTGATGATCTCGGGTACCTTTGGGTAGGCCGAGAAGGGGACAGGAGAAGGCATCCGGCCCGGTATGATGTATTCGACCTTGAAGGGCAGTTCCTGGGATCCATAGAGACCCCGAGGGTTTTGATCTTCCAGATCGGTTCCGATTTCGTCGCGGCCCTTCGAGAGGACGAACTCGGAGTCCCTTCGGTGGTCCTCCTGGACTTGGATCGGGGCAGCGGATCTGAACGCTCACCGGATGCATGACCGTACGAGATCCCAACAATGCTTGAGCAGATCGGCGACCCCGTCCTGTTCCAAAACCCCGCCGAGGCTCAACCTGCCTCCCGATAGCAATGATCCAGGATCCTGTCGAGCCTGGAAAGCCCTCTGGGGTGTGCGCCCCCGCCCTACCATGTGGCCGGCAGGTAATTCCACTGAAAGAAGAATGCCACCTGAAGCATAACCGCCGGCACCAGGAGGCTGAAAAGGAGTCTCCTGGGTAGGCCCCACCAGCCCTGTTTCCACGCCAACGGCAGCCCCAGGAGAAGAACTCCAGCCAGGAGGGTGTGAGCGTAGGGGATCCAAAGGAGCGCGGCCAGGGCGTCGGTCATCCCATACAGGAGCTCCCCACTCTCGAGCAGTCTGGTGCTCCGAGCCGTGAAGCCGAACCCGAACCAGGAATAGAGAATACAGGCAGAGAGAGCCAGTAGGGTGGCGGTCAGCTGCAACCTTCGGGTCGGAACGACTTCTCGGGGGTGATGTCTCTGCCGGAAGGCGGAAAACCCGGCCGCGACAGGCCAGACCAGGAACAGGAGGATGAGAGGAAGTCCCACCAGCCAGGACAGGTACTCATTCAAAAAGCCGGCTGCCAGGAGCGGACTCCTGCGTTCGTATGCCGCAGGTAGCCGAGCCCCGTACACATCGCTGGACCGAAAGAGGTACTCCTTTCCATCTCGGGTTCCGAAGGCCATGAGGTGCCCGCCCTCCACCCCCTGGTAGAGAGAGTCACTCAGCTGCACAAATGCCTCCGCCCGCCCACCACTGTAGACGATCAGGCTGTCCCCCCGGGCCACCACCCTGATGGAGTTGTGGAACAGCTGGGGAAGCCGCTCGATCGTGTTATGCGAGTAGCGAGTGAGTTCATAACTTCCGGCCCGACTGGAGGGGTCTGCCGTCCGAGCCGCAATCGCCTCAGGGACCGGGACGGGGCCCAGAAGGAGCTCAAACATCCGGTCCCGGACGATCCTACCCACCCTTGAACTCCCGCCATTCGCAGCCAGGAAGAACCCGACCTTGGCCTCCGGAACCAGGAGAAGAAGCGCCCAATACCCGCCTGAAGAGCCGGAGTGGGCAATCGCCCGGTGGGGGCCGTACCCCTGGTTGAAGAACCCGTAGGACATCCCGGGAATCCTGGAGTCATGGGAGAATCGTTCGGGGATTAGCTCCGCCAGGGGGCCGCCCTCTTCATGAGCCTCCAGAACGGCTCTTACGAACCGGGCCATATCGCGGGCGGTGGAAAACGCCAACCCGGCAGGATAGGTGTGGGAGAAGAGTTCCGGGCGGGTTATGCACCCTTCCTCGTCGCAGGATAGGGCCCGGGCGCCATCGGAGGGAATACGATCCCCGGCCTCGATGAAACGGGTAGAGGTCATCCCGAGGAAAGTAAAAAGAGATGCCGAAGCTACCTTCCCGAAGGTCTCCCCAGCGGCCCGCTCGACTGCATAGGCCGCCAAGGACATGCCGTGATTGGAGTACGCCACAAGGGCGCCAGCCGGCCACCCACGGTCCGGCATCCGTTCTGGAAAGTACTCGGAAAGGGGCCTCATCTCGTTCGAGCTCCGCGCTGCATAACCCACCATTCTCTCGTCGAACCCTCCTGTGTGGGTCAACAGGTGGTGGAGCGTCACCGGTCCCGAGAAGGGGCCGGAGAATGGGAACCCGATGAGGGGCTCGACATCAGCGTTCAGATCGATCCCTCTTGCCCTCGCCTCGGTTACGACCGTAGCGGCCACCAGCGACTTGGCCACGGATGAGATACGGAAGGGAGTGTCCGGCGTGACGAGATCCGACGGGTCCTCCGAGCCCTGACCCCAGCCATAAAGGGAGGTGGAATCCCCGCGGACTACGGCCATGGCCAACCCCGGGACCGAGTGATCAACCATCAACCCACGAATGATGGAGTCGGAAACCTGGGCCCGGATCGGCGAGGCGGCCGGTAGGATCCCGGCGGCGAAGAGAAAAAAAGCTCTTAACTGGTGCCGGATCATTCGACTTCTCCAGTGAGGTAGCGCACCGCTGAACGGACCAACTCCTCGATCAGTTGGCACTCGTCCAGGTCGACGAGGTGAGGGGAGAGGGATCCCCGGATAACAGCATCTCTTGCAGCGGAAGAAACCAGAAAAATGGCCATGTTCACCGCCGTAGCTGGATCGGGGTTTCGGATCTCCGGGTGAAACGGCTTCAAGAGACGCCGGAGGCGGCCGTGGACATGCTCGTTGAACTCGGATGCCCGGCTTCTGAAACCGGCAGCGTCTCCGACTTCGGCGTGGCGCCAGGCCTGGAGTATGGCTTGGCGGTGAGCAGCGAACTGCTCCACCATGACAGAGACGAACGCCGAGAAGATGTCCTTCGGCGTGCCAGCGAGATCCTCGGGTACGGCTCGGTCGAAAGCCTCCCTGCACGCATAGAGAAAGTCCATATCGGCCAGGTGAAGGAGGGCACTCTTCCCCCGGAACCTTCCGTAGAAGCCCCCCACTGATACCCCGGCTCTCCTCGCCACTTCTTCCACCCGGATATCAGCGTAGGGTCGCTCGGCCAAAAGCTCCCGAGCGGCCTTGGCCAGGCTTCTCTCTGCTTTTTTGCTCCGTCCCTGGGCTGGGGATTTCCGCCAGCCTGAGACCCCGGAGTCCTGCTCTTGCCTACTCATGTCAATAAATACGAACCCGAATCGGATTCGGTTTCAGGTTGCCGGCCCCTACCGACTTCGCCCCATAAGGCCACATGGAATGGCCCAAAGCCTTGGACAGGAAATGGGGCTGATGTCAGGGGTTCGGGCCGGTGGGTGAAGAGTCATCACAAGTGGGCCGGAGCGTATGATGCTTTGGGATGGGGAGAGCAGGACATCACGGTGCTGCCGGAGTTCAAGATGGTGGTGGCCAAATCGGAGGACCCTTCCATGCGCCGAATCGCTGCCGTCCGCTGGAAAGACTGCGGGCCCCTGGGGATGCCGCTAATCCTCCACCTTGCTCTCCTCACGCTCCTGGTCCTATCCACTTCCTCATGCGACTCCGAGAATCCGACCTCCCCGGGCGACACTTCTTGCCCTCCGGGCCAATGGGCGCCCGACACCGGCAACTACAGGGCCTACCGGCACGACTGCGAGCCTTACACAGACGGTCACTTCACCATCTACAGCGATGGGGCCAGCCAGACCTCGAAGGCCACCCTGGCCAGCATGGTGGAAGGGGTTTTCTCGGGACTGACCGAGGAGTGGGGGATCGGGAGTGACGAGGAGCTTCACTTCACACCGGGATACACCTACTACATCTACGCCCACCGGTATACCTCTCCAGCGGTATCGGAGGCGTACCGAAACGGTTTTCTGACTGTTGCTGTGGATTACGGCGCATCCCCCGGGGCATACCAGCGGAATCCCTCTGGGTATCTGTACGTGCTCAAGCACGAGCTCACCCATGTCTTCCAGTTCACTCTCACGAATTGCCCCAGCAACAGCGCCTGCCCTACCTGGCTCGACGTCTGGTTCCGGGAAGGACAGGCAGTGGTGACCGGCGGCGGCTTCCAACGCCCGACCCTTCAGGGGCTGAACGACTGGCGTGTCAACCCGGACCACATCAATCCCATCCGCATCAGTCGTTGGAACGATTTCCCCAATGAGGACCGGGGTGGGGAGTACTACTCGTTCTTCGCCCTGGCGTACGCATGGCTCGTGGACGCGGAAGAAGGCCACGGAGCGACGATCCAGGACATAAAGGACATGTTCCGGTACATGGCCGAGGGAGATTCTTTCCACGGCGCCTTCGAGCGGGCTCTGGGGATCAGCGTCGGCTACCTGGAGGAGAACTTTTTCTCACTCATGGAGGCTTACCTGGAGTAGCCCGCACCTGGCTAGGTTCTGTGGACCGGCCATGAGCGGATCCACCTCCCGTAGCTCCGCACGGTCTTGCCCAGCATCCAGTAAAAAGTCGTCTGCTCGACGAGTTCCCCACTGACGAGGGGGATACGGAGACCGGGAACGCTGCAGCAACGCGGCAACCGGCGTAACTTCCATCGCGTAATCGGCCGGGGCGCGAGCCCCCAACCAGAAGCTGTACACGAGGAGAGTCGACATGAGATCTGCACGTATGGCCCGCATCATCCTGACGATGGCGGCAATGACACTGGTGATGAGCCGGGACGCGTCCGCCCAGACGTTCCGCGCTGACGATCCGGTCATCCGCCAGATGTGGGCCGTAGGCATGGAACAGTCCGAGACGGAGGCTCTGGCTCAGATCCTCACGGACTTCATTGGGCCACGGCTCGCAGGATCACCCAACCTCGACGCCGCAACAGACTGGGCCCTCACCAAGTACGCAGAATGGGGAGTACCGGCCCGGAAGGAACAATACGGCACGTGGAACGGATGGCAGTTCGGGATCACACACGTCGACCTCATCGCTCCTCGCATACAGACCTTGGAGGCAGAGGTCCTGGCATGGAGCCCAGGTACGGGCGGGCCCATCGAGGGTGATGTCCTGATCGTTCCTGAGTTTTCCTCCGAGGACGCCGCCACTCGATGGCTCCCCACAGTTCAGGGGAAGATCATCCTCGTTTCGGCTCCAGAGCCGATGTGCCGGGCACCCCATGAGCTCGAAACCAACGCGACTCCGGAGACGGTGGAGCGTCTGGCACAACAACGCCAGGAGCTTCGTCGTGGCTACGGCCAGCGGCTGGCACCACTCGGTGGGAGGAATGCCGCGCAGCGATTTGCCGAAGCCGGCGCCGCCGGAATCATCTCCTCATCCTGGTCCAATGGGTGGGGCGTGAACAAGGTGTTCAGTGCCTCCACCCGGGATATCCCTTCGGTCGACCTGAGCTGCGAAGACTATGGGATGGTCTTCAGGATGGCCGAGAAGGGGCAAGGCCCGCGCATTCGGATGAACATCGAGGCTGAGGATCTTGGTGAGGTGCCGCAGTTCAATGTTCTTGCCGAACTCCGAGGAACCCAGCTGCCCGACGAATACGTCCTGCTCGGTGCTCACCTCGACTCCTGGCACGCCGGCACGGGCGCCACGGACAACGGCACCGGATCCGTCATGATGATGGAAGCCATGCGGATCCTCAAAGCCACCTACCCCAACCCTCGCCGAACAATCATCGTCGGCCTTTGGGGCCCTGAGGAAATGGGCCTCATTGGTTCGGGGACGTTCAGGGAGGATCACCCAGAGGTGATGGAAGGGCTTCAGGCAGCTTTTAATCAGGACAACGGGACGTGGCGTATTGAGCGGATCGAGGCCCAGGGACTGCTCTACGCAGGCCAGCACATCGCTCGCTGGGTATCACAGGTGCCCGACGAGATCGCCCGGCACATCACCCTGGAGTTCCCGGGCGGGCAGAACAATGCCGGCAGCGACCACATCTCCTTCCTCTGCACCGGCGCGCCGTCATTCCGGCTACAGGCTGCCTACGACGAATACCGCCAGTACACGTGGCACACCAACCGCGACACGTATGACAAAATCGTCTTCGACGACCTCAAGAACAACGCAACTCTCGCCGCGATGCTGGCCTACGCCGCTTCAGAAGATCCGGAACGGGTCCCCAGAGATCGCACGACCTTACCGATCAATCCGGGCACCGGTGAACCGCGCCAGTGGGTCCAATGCTACCCACCACAACGCAGCGGAGGCGGGGGTTAGCGTAGGCGCTGGAGGCCTACCGGGGGGAAGGCAACAGAACGCGCAGAGCCCTGACATCGCCTGAGCAATATCAGGACAAGGGCTTGGGTGAAATGGGTCTGGGTGGACCCTTTCGCGACGTTCCCCCGGAGCCGAGCGGCGAAATCGGTGGTTGCGGGAACCAAACCGACCCGGTGACCCGCAAGGCCTTCGTAGATGCAACACGCTGGTCCACTACCGACCTCACGGTTATCCGGCGGTCATCAAAGGTCCAGGATCCGGCCCAATCGACACCAGAATCCGGAGCCTCCTCATTCGCACCGTCTTCCTAGTAGAGGTGGTCATAACCGGGACAGACCCCGATACCCCGGAAACTGCTAAGGCAGAGCTGAACGGCCGGGCCCAGGTCATCGCTTCTGATGCTTCGACCAAGGCGGCGTTGCGACAGATGGTGCGCGTTGCGGCCGCAGAGCTCTCCCCGAGGGGAATCCGCGTCAACGCCGTGAGCCCGGGCCCCATCGAGACCCCGATCTACGGGAAAACCGGGATGCCGGCCGAGGCGGTGGACGAGATGGCCACCGGCATTGTCGGCCAGGTCGCCCTCGCCCCAGCTTCTTGCCCTCGCCCCCGCGGGGGTGGGCGGATCTTGGAAAAGAAGGAACTTCGCCCGTATCTTCTCGCTTTCACCGGTCCAGCCGATCCGGTCCCTCACACAACCAAAGTCGAGGCGAGAACAGATAATGGTCGGGAAAAGCACCTTCAGAATGGTGATGGCCCTCTTCCTCCTTTCCCCTTCCCCAGGAGCCTACTCCCAGGAAGAGGAAACAAAGGACTACTTCGAGCACATGGAGTGGAGGCATATCGGTCCCGCTGTATTCGGTGGACGGGTCCCGGACGTCGAGGCAGTCCCGGACAATCCCGCGGTGATCTTCGTTGCCGGCTCCACCGGCGGGATCTTCAAGACGACGAACAACGGCGTGACTTGGAGGCCCGTGTTCGATCACGCGGGCCCGACGCTTTCCATCGGCGACATGGCCCTCGCTCCGTCAGACCCACTGGTGATGTGGGTCGGTACGGGCGAATCCAATGGAGAGCAGCAGGCGGCGTCATGGGGTGACGGTGTCTACCGGTCGTTGGACGGCGGTGAGAGCTGGCAGCACATGGGCCTCAGCGACACGCGGTTCATTCATCGCATCGCCATCCACCCCAAGAACCCCGACATCGTTTTTGTCGCCGCCCCCGGCCACCGGTGGGGACCGAATGAGGAGCGGGGACTATATCGGACCCTCGACGGCGGAGATACCTGGGAAAGGGTCCTCTATGTCAATGAAGACACGGGC
The DNA here is from genome assembly GCA_039589815.1 of Gemmatimonadota bacterium. GTDB lineage: Bacteria > Gemmatimonadota > Gemmatimonadetes > Longimicrobiales > Gaopeijiaceae > JABDNZ01. The sequence goes on from JBDHGR010000092.1 coordinate 23,441, forward strand.
GTCGTCGAAGTCGCCATGGAAGAGAACGGGCGGGTTTTATACGCTGCGGCATACCAGCGCAGGCGTCATGCCTGGGGCAATCTGACCGGTGGTCCGGATTCCGGCATCTACCGGTCCATGGACGGCGGCGCGACGTGGAAGA
>JBDHGR010000093.1:0-11082 GCA_039589815.1 Gemmatimonadota bacterium
GATGGCGAAATGAGGGTCGTGGGTTTCTCCGGAGCCCTGCCCGAGTTCCTGGGAGCGGACTCCGAATCCCTCTACGCCAGGCCCGTAGAGGATTTGCTGGGCCGGGAGCTATTCGGCGAGGGAAGCGGGTTCCGTCAAGCGGTCCTCGATGGGCAGCGTCGTGAAGGTTGGAGAGCCACGATCCGGGACGAATCAGGCCAAGAACAAACGGTGTCGATATCCGTCGGGCCCATCTCCGAGGCCTCGCATTGCGGGGCATCTGGCGCAAGGCTCAGCATCATGGTCCGCATCGAGGAAGAGCCGGAAGAACGGAGCGAAAACTCCTTCAGGGGAATTCTGGCACGGTCTCCCTCTATGCGGCGGATCTTTCGATTGATCGACCTTTTGAGTGACAACGACTCAACGGTCCTTGTCACCGGAGAGAGCGGAACCGGTAAGGAGTTGGTGGCTCGGGCTTTGCACGAGACCTCCCACCGAAAAGAGGGCGCCTTCGTGGCCGTAAACTGTGCTGCTCTACCCTCCGAGCTGATGGAGAGCGAGCTCTTCGGGCACGTCAGGGGCGCCTTCACCGGAGCGATTCGCGACAAGCCCGGTCGTTTCGAGATCGCCGATGGGGGGACGCTCTTCCTGGACGAGATCGGCGACCTGGCCCTCCCACTGCAGGCCAAGTTGCTCAGGGCGCTGCAGGAGCACGAGTTCGAACGGGTGGGGGACACCCGCACGCGCAAAGTCGATGTTCGGGTCATTGCCGCCACCGGTGTGGACCTGAGCCAAGCCGTTTCCCGACGGGAGTTTCGGGAAGATCTCTACTACAGACTCCGCGTCGTTCCCATCGAGATTCCCCCCCTCCGGGAACGCCGGGAGGATCTGGACCTCCTGATCCGTCACCTCCTCAAGCGGATCGGGAAGGCAAGGGGCCGGGCCCTCCGCCTAGCTCCCTATGCTATCAGGGCTCTTCTGGCTTACCGGTGGCCCGGGAACGTCCGTGAGCTGGAGAACGCCCTCGAGTACGCCACCACGGTTTGTGAGGGCCAGACCATCCATGTGGGCGACCTCCCCGCGGAAATCGGCCAAAGGGGGAAAGTCGACCTCCTTCCCCCCAACAATACAGCTGAAGTCGAGGCCGACCTACACCACCCCACCGAACCCATCACCGAGGACGGCGGCGTCCAGTCTACCGGAGGCCTCAATCTCTCCCCCGTGGAAACTGAAGAAGTGGCGAGGATCCGAGTCGCTTTAAAACAGGCCCGCTACCGCCGGGAGGAAGCCGCATCCCTCCTGGGCATGTCCCGCACCACTCTCTGGCGAAAGATGAAGGAATACCGAATGTAGAGGCCGCCCATCAAACGGCCTTCGAGACCGTGTGCTGCCGGCGTCTGTTCCCGCTCCCGATCTCCTCACCTCCCCAACTCCTGACATCCCCAGTTAAACACGTCCCCAGACGAACCCTTCGTTTCACCGTTCTTCTCATCATGCAACCGTTCGTTCCATCTCGTTGCAACATATTGTTTCACGTTTAGATCACCTGTTTCGCGTATATCCCCTAAGTCCATGGTTTCAAGTGGTTTAGGGACATCCCACGATCCCGGCACGCCTCCTGCCCTAGAAAGCCCTGGATCGAGACGGGTCTACGACCCGGAACACGTGGAGAAAGCTGATGAAGAAGATTCTGATCCTGGGGGGCGGAACGGCCGGCACCATGATGTCTGCAAAGCTCGCCAGGGCCCTGGAGCTGGATGAGTGGGAAATCACGGTAGTCGATCAGGACAACACCCACATCTACCAACCGGGTCTGCTTTTCATCCCGTTCGGGGTTTATGAGCCCCGAGACGTGAAAAAGCCTCGGGGGCGGTTCATACCGCCGGGAGTCAAGTTCGTCATCTCCGAGATCGATGTGGTCGATCCGGAGGAGAGGGAGGTACGTCTCTCCGGCGGAGAGATCTTGCCCTACGACTTCCTGATAATCGCGACTGGCACCCGCATCGTGCCCACGGAGACGGAAGGGCTGCAAGCAGACGGGTGGCAAAAGAACATCTTCGACTTCTACACGCTGGAAGGGGCCACTCGGCTGGCCGACCACATGCGGCACTTCAAGGGTGGGCGTGTCGTTCTGAACGTAGTCGAGATGCCCATCAAGTGTCCCGTCGCTCCCCTCGAGTTCTTGTTCCTGGCCGACTGGTTTTTCACTGAGGAGGGAATCCGGGACAAGACCGAGATCGTCTACGCTACCCCTCTCGACGGGGCTTTCACCAAACCGAAGGCCTCCGCCCTCCTGGGTGACATGCTGAAGCATAGGAACATCCAGGTCCAGCCCATCTGGAACACCGGGGAAGTCCATCCCGATCGAAACGTTTTGGCCACCTGGGACGGGGATGAAATGGACTACGACCTCCTGGTGACGATTCCGTATCACCAGGGCTCGGAGGTGATCGGACGGTCGGGCCTAGGGGACCACGCCGACTTCGTTCCGACGCATCCCCACACCCTTCAGTCGAAGGACTGGGAGAACATTTTCGTCGTCGGAGACGCCACGAACCTGAGCACCTCCAAGGCCGGATCCGTGGCACACTTCGAAGGTGACATCCTCCTGGAGAACGTCCTCAGGGCCATTCAGGGGCGGGAGCTCTGGGAGGGTTTCGACGGTCACGCAAACTGCTTCATCGAGACCGGGTTCAACAAAGCCGTACTCATCGATTTCAACTACGACACCGAACCCCTCCCCGGATACTACCCTCTTCCCGGAGTAGGCCCGTTCAGCCTCTTGGGGGAGAGCGAGATGAACCACTGGGGGAAGATGGGTTTCAGGTGGGTTTACTGGAATCTTCTGCTCCGGGGATCGGAGCTTCCGGGCATTGAGGCCCAGATGTCCTGGGCAGGAAAGTGGAGGGGCTCATGAGTAACGAGTTGGCTGTACCGGGGGGCAACGGTTCGGGCGTGGATGAATCCGACGGGCCCCAGATGGAGAAACTCTTCGAGGCCTGCCAGAAGCTGGACCATGCCACCCAGATCCTTCTGGAGCTGAAGCGGGGCAAGGAGATGGTGATGGAGTTGGGGCAGGATCTGATGCCCATGGCCAATGGCATCATCCATCTCACATCCGATCGTCTTCAGGAATTCGAAAAGGATGGGACCCTGGATTTCGTCCGGGAGGGCGTGAAGGTCATGCGGCAGGTGAGCAGTGCCTTTTCCCCTGAAGATGTCCGGCTCCTGGGCGACAACATCGTCCATATCCTGATGACGGTTCGGAATCTCACCCAGCCGGAGATCCTCAACCTCGCCGATCAGGCAACCACGGCGCTGAAAGACAAAACAACCCCAACTCCGGTGGGGGCCTTCGGACTCCTCAGAGCCATGAGAGACCCTGAGGTAAGGAAGGGTACCGGAGTGCTTCTGGAACTGCTTCGATCCCTCGGACGGGACAGTGGATCGACCGAAAGTACAACCAGCTGAGTATTCGGGCCGACGCGGCCCATTCGTTGAAGAAAAGGAGTGACAGATGGCAGAGAAAACCTACGGCGGCGCCACAGTGGAGGTGGGCCCCGACGGATTCATGGAGGATCCCGGCCAGTGGACAAAGGAAATCGCTGAGGGACTGGCCGAGGAAGTCGGGATCTCCCTGACGGACCGGCACTGGGTGGTCTTGGACTTCGTGCGGAAAGACGCCGAGGACCAGGGCGAGCCCCCGGGAGTTCGGCGAATCACCAAGCTCACCGACGTCTCCATGAAGGAGATCTACCAACTCTTCCCCAAAGGCCCCGGGATCCTAGCCTCGAAGCTGGCTGGATACGGCAAGCCCCAGGGCTGCGTTTGATCGGGAGAATCGGATCATGACTGACGGAAACGGAAACGACCACGGAATGCCACGAAAGGTCGCCATCATCTGCTCCAAGGGGAGTCTGGACATGGCGTACCCGGGGCTGATCCTGGCCAACGCCGCCCGCATGATGGGCATCGAGGCCATGGTGTTCTTCACCTTCTGGGGGCTGGACATCATTACCGAAAAGAAGGTGGACAAGCTGAAAGCCGGTATGGTGGGGAACCCATCGGCTCCCCTCCCCCATATGCTGGCCGGCCTCCCAGGTATGGAGAGCTTTGCCACTTCCATGATGAAAAAGAAGATCCAGGGGCTGGACATACCGGACATCCGGGAACTGGTCGAGACTCTGGATGCGGCCGGGACCGATCTCTACGCCTGCAAGATGGCCATGGACATGTTCGGCCTGGAGCGGGAGGATTTGATTCCGGAGGTGAAGGAAGTCATCGGGGCCATGGACTTCTTCCAGCACGCTGAAGGGGCCCAGACATTCTTCATTTAGAGCGTTCGGCCTTGGCGCGTACTGGCGCCCTATCGAGCCTGATGCGTCGCCTTATCCCAGGCCTCTTGCTCTTCCTGAGCACTGGCCTTGGCGTCCAGGAAGGGTCCGGGCAGGAGTCCCCAGGGGACTGGGTATTCAGCTCCCTTCCCCAGGCAGATCTCTGGTTCCACGGCATGGCCCTGGTGGATCCCATCGGGCCCGGGCCCAACCCGTTGTATGACCCCGCATATCCCAGCGAGATGCGGAAGACCAAGGCGGCCGCGGGGGTATCCACCACTGTTCTGGACAACCGTTCGGGATACTTCAGAGGGGCTTTCCAGAGGGACCCTGCCTTCGAAGTGCTCCACTTCCTTCCCTTGTATTTCCCCCAGGCTGGCCGAGTCGAGGTCTTGTCGGCCTTGAAAGTCCTGGCGGGGACTGCGGAAGGTATTCCGAGGGCCCCCTCCGTTAACACAGCCTTCGGGTTGGCTGCCGTAGGATCGGTTCTGACCACTCGGGGCCAACGGACCGTTCTAGGTGAGTTCGTCGCCGCTCTGGAAGAGGAATGGGCCGTTTTCTACCAGCACCACTGGCGGGAGAGGGCAGCAGCCCAAGATCAGATTCTGGCCTCTCTCCAGGAGTGCTGGAGGGTAGGCTACCTCCCAGCCCTGACACCATTCCTGGACGGGACGGGGATGTCGGGCGGTTTGATCGCCCTTGTCCCCGCCATCGGTACGGAGGGGAGGATCTTCGGAGGATCACCTCAGAACCCAGCGGACAATGTCCTCGTATTGTCGGCTCCATCGAGCGCCGAAGAGGGCCGAGAAGCCGTCTTTTCGATGCTCCGCGAACTCTCCTTTCCCGCGGTTCGACGGGTAATGGATCGGGTCGGGGGCGTAACAGGGGACCGGAAAGAGGCGGAGAATCTGGCATCCAGGGCCTCAATTCGATCAGGGGCCCTGATATTGGAGCGGTATCGTCCCGAAGACCTCTGGGCGTACCAACAGTTCTTCCTTTCTCAAGCCCCCCGTTCTGCTCCTGCGGGGGACGCCGCCGAAGCGGTTTTCAGGGAGGTTTTCCCTCTGGCCACTGCTTTTGAAACGGCTTTACGAGAGGAGATTTTTTCAACTAAGAGATATGGAGGTGTAGGGTGAGGAAGACTTTTACGGGCGTGGTAATCGCCTTTTCTATTTGCCTGGCGTGGGTCCCTGGGGTCTCCGCCACGGATGGACACTTTCTCCACGGGGTCGGAGCCATCAACTCCGCCATGGGGGGAGTCGGGGTCGCCGGCGCCAAGGACGACATCCTGGGCGTGCTCTACCATAATCCTGCAGGCCTGATGGCTCTCGATGGCCACCACGCCGCTTTCAGCATGGAGCTCTTCAAGCCCGACCGGACTCTTACGGCTACGGCCCCGACTCAACAGGGGCCTTTCACAGGATCCCAGCAAAGTAAGAGTGAGTTCGTTCCCATTCCGGCATTCGGTTGGAGCTCCGAGGTCATCGAAGAGAAGCTGGTCATCGGCTTCGGTGGACTGGGCATCGGTGGCTTCGGGGTGGATTACCGCCAAAACAACATGCATCCCCTCCTGGCGCCCAAGTCCCAGGGTGGTTTCGGAAACGTGTTCAGCAACTTCTCGCTCCTGAAGGTGACGCCGGCCATCGCTTTTTCGGCTTCGGAAGACCTCTGGATCGGCCTGGCAGCCAACATCGATTGGGCTTCCTTGGCGGTGGACCCCTTCCCGGCCACTTCTCCCAACGGTGCGTACTATCCCAGCGCCACCGCATCTGCCACCACCTTTGGGTTCGGCTTCCAGGCTGGCCTCATCTACCAGCTGACCGATGCCATGAACCTGGGTCTCGCCTACACCAGCGAGCAGAAATTCAACGACTTCACCTGGAACAGCACCAGTGCTGATCCGACCGATCCGGCATTCGGAACCCATCGGGAGTTCTCCTTCAAACTGAACGCCCCGGCCATCCTGGCCGGAGGAATCTCCCTCCAGGCCACCGATAAGCTATTCCTGGCTGCTGACGCCAAGCGTTACCTGTACTCCTCCACCGAAGGCTTCGAAGCCTCAGGGTTCACCCAAGTCGGGGCCGTGGCAGGGTTCGGTTGGGAGGACATCAATGTCTTTGCCCTGGGAGGCCAATTCGACGCCACGGAAAAGCTATTCCTGAGGGCCGGCTACAACTACTCGGACAACCCCATTCCGGAAGAGAATTCCTTCTTCAACGTGTCGGCACCGGCGGTGATCCAGCACCACCTATCGTTGGGGTTCGGAGCGCAGCTGGTGGAAGGGGTGGACATTAGCGCTGCCTATTACCGGGCCTTCGAGAGCGAGGTTTCGGGTCCCATGTGGCATCCGGCCATGGGTGAGGTTCCACAATCGGACGTAACCTCCAGCATGTTCGAGGACTCCTTCGTGATTCAGCTGTCGTTCCATCATCACTAAAGATCCAAGGAGTCGGAGGGCGCCGGGCCTGAGCAAGACCGGTACGCTTCCTTGGAGAGCGGGTGGGCTTCGGCCCACCCGCTTCTTCTTCTCCTCTGGCCCGCCCATCCCAAATCCCCAGCGTTACCTTTCGCCCAATTCCACCGTCTTGTTTCCGAGGGACGATTGACATGCATCCCTATGCGAACCTCGGAGATGAACATGGACACCATCCGATCCACCTTAGTCCTGACGGCGCTGAGTTTTCTGCTCTTGGCTGCCTGTCAAAACGATGGACCTACCGAACCCAACCTCCTTGATCTGTCCATCGAGGATGAGCTCACCCTCGAACTCCTGACTGACCCTGCCACTTCAGAGACAGCTCTGGAGTTCGCCGGGATTCAAAATGCGGCGGCCCACCGGCGAGGTAAGTCTTGGGGTTCGACCCACAATCACCAGTCCCAGGCCGAGCTCTGCTTTCGACAGGCTGAAGCCGCTCTCGCCCAGGGTGACCAGGTCCGAGCCCTCGAAAAAGCCCGCGCTGGACGACGGTTGGTGGCCCAGGGCATAGAGCTGGCCGGCGGTTCGCAGGCCATCGTTGGAATGGTTGAACGGCTCGAGGCCCTTCCCCTCTCGGTGACCGCCGACCCGGAGGCCTTTGTGAACTCAGGGAAGCTCGGACTTCAGATCGGGAAGTTGGCGGAGAGGGCCCGAGACGCCATCCGGGCTGGAGATCTAGTTCGGGCTGGAGCCCTGGGAGTCCTAGGCGAGCAAGCTTTCCGGCACAACCACCGACGCCAGCATCAAGTCGGGGCATCAAGGGCAGAGATCGCTGTCGCGCTGGGAGCAGAAGCCGTTGAACTGGCGAAGAGGCTCTTGAACGATCAGGTGGTCGCCGCCGACACGGAACAGCAGGACTTTCTGGCCACCGCGGAGGAGTTCCTGGCTCAGGCCCGAAGAGCCCTGGAGGCCGGCGCAGACCTGCGGGCTGCGCACCTTGCTCACCTGGCCCAGTGGTGGGCCCTGAAGGCAGTGGTTCTGCCCGGGGGGATCACCAACGAGGAAGCCCGCTTCATCCTGGGCCTGGCGGAAACCCTCCTGGCGGAGGCGAGAGCAGCCGTTGGTCCAGAAGCCACGCCCTTGGAGGAGGCTCTCCTTTCCCGCGCTGCAAGGTTCCTCGAGAGAGGCAAAGAAGCTCTCGGGAACGGCAGGTGTCGTGGGATGGGAGCCCTCTGGCAGTCGGCTGTCATCTCCTCCTACCTGATCGGATAGAAAAGAACGGGACCGTCGTCGGGGGAAGCTCCGGCGACGGCCTTCTCGCATATGACCGGAAGCGGCCCCTATGTTACAGGTATGGTTGCCCCAGCCGAGCGGACCGACGCCCAGGTTGTTCGGGATGTTCTCTCCGGTGAACGGGATGCCTATCGCCTTCTCGTCCGCCGTTACGGGGGAATCCTGTTCAACCACGCCGTTCGCATGGTCGGAAGCCAAGACGATGCCGCGGACCTGGTTCAACGGGCCCTGGTTTCCGGCTATAAGAAGCTCTCCTCGTGCCGCGAGCCGGCCCGGGTGGGGGCTTGGCTCTTCCGAATTCTCTCCAACCTCGCGAAGGACTTCGTTCGGAGCCCCCGCCGACGGGACATCCGCCTCGAAACCTTACCGGACGTTGCTGAACGGGGCGGGACTCCGCTGGACCATGCTCACCATGGTGAGGTCAGGAGTCGCCTCCAGCTTGCTCTCGGCGCTCTCACCCCGGAGCAGCGGGAAGCCTTCGTTCTCAAGCACGTCGAGGGACGATCATACGAAGAAATGGCGGCATTCCTGGACGTACCTCGGGCTTCGTTGAAGATGCGAGTTCATCGTGCCCGGGAGTCGTTGAAGGAGCTCTTGGAGGATTTCCGATGAAGGACGATCTGCATCTACACCTCGACGGCGATACGCCTGCCGATGGCCTGGACGAAGGGTCGCGTGATGAGGCGGAAGCGTGGGAAAGGCTCCTGCATGCTTTCCGTGCTGAACTGCCGGCTTCCCCTCCGCCTCCATGGCTCGAGGCCAGGGTGATGGCCGAGATCGAATCCCTTCCCGAGCCAGGATTAGTCCGGCGCATGGGAGGGTGGCTGCTGGCCCCCCGCCCGGTGAGAGTCTCTCCGCTCCTGGTTGGAGCAACCGCCGCCGCGGTGGTGATAGCGTTTTTGTTTGGGCGACCAACGGCACCTACCTCCGTTCAGGGACCGGTGACGGACCTGGTCGTCTATGTGCAGTTCGCCTTGGATGCCCCTGGGGCTCAGTCGGTGGCTGTGGCAGGAGACTTCGACGGGTGGACCGGATCCCACACCCTTGACGACACCGACGGGGATGGGATCTGGACGGCGCGGGTCCCGGTTCAACCCGGCGTCCATGCATACATGTTCCTGGTCGATGGATCGACGTGGATTACCGATCCCCGAGCCCAGAGGTACGCCGAGGACGGGTTCGGAAACCGGAATGCCATCCTTGCTGTGGCGGCCCCAATCGCATGAAGACGACCTTTGGGACCCGGTGGTTTTGGGCCGGAGCGTCCATGGCCGCGGTCTGTGTCGTTTCGTCCCCCGCAGAAGGGAGCGCCCAATCCACCGATCTCTCCGTGGAGGTAGGTGGTTCCAGCGTATCACCTCCCGTCGGAATCGAAGGAGAGGCCGCTCGCTTTTTTGTGGCTGGAATCAGGGGCCTCCACCTCAACCCAGGGGGCTCCGGAATCCTCGGTTCCTTCCTCGTGGGAAGGGCGCTGGAAAGCGGGACCGGTGGAAACTTCCTCTCGGGCACGCTGGAAGGCCAGGCGCAGAAGCGCTACGGCACAGCTTGGTCAGCAGGTGTGGAGGTCCGGGGATTCGGTTTCCATGTGGAAGATCCCTTTCCATACCGGTCCCTGGGGATTGAGGGCGGACCGACACTTCGCTTCACAAAGCGCTATGTGTCCGCCACGCTGAAGGGAACAGCCGGGGGAGGGTGGTCCGAAACCGAACTTCAGAGAACAGGCCGACATCCGTCCGAGCTGGTGAAGGACGAGCTCTGGCGCTACGGAGGAACCGGAGAGCTTCTGGCTGGGGCCAGGGGAATCCTGGCTGGTGTCGCTCTGGGTGTTCATGAGAGCTCGGGAGGCACGTACCGGTCGGCTGGCCTCCGAGTCCTTGCCGGAGGAGGGGGATCAGCCCTGGAGCTCCGGTTCGACGCCTGGAAGACGCCCGCTGGAAACGAAACCACAGGAGGAATCGCGTTCATCCTCCCGCTGGGAGGTTGGACCGTCCGGGGCTTCCTCGGCCGAACAGAACCGGATCCCTTAACCCTGGCGGAGCCGGGGGGCGGTTCGGGAGGGATTCTGGTCGGCCGACGCCTGATCGGGCGCGATCCCCTTCCCCCCGCGAAGCCTCCCCTTCATCGGGTGCTGGAACGGTCTGATGGGGCCGCGAGGGTGGAGATCCACGTTGATGCTCCGAGGGGAGCGGAGAGGGTAGAACTCATGGGCGACTTCACCTTCTGGGAGCCCGTTTCGATGAATAGCGATGGAACCCGATGGTCTGTCCGACTCGAGGTCCCGGAGGGGACTCATCACTTCGGATTCCTTGTCGACGACGAGTGGTTCCTTCCTGACGATGCCCCGGATGCCGTCCCCGACGAATGGGGCCGGAAAAACGCAACCTTTGTGATCGAAGGAAGACATCCCGTGTCTTCGATGAAATACCCCGAAGGCACGGAAGGAGCAGTGGGAAAATGAGATACCGTATCCTTTTGGCGATTGCTCTCCTGGCGGCCAGCGCTGGGCCAATTCCGGCCCAGGAAACCGCTCGGGCCCGGGCTAGTGAAACCCTACCTACCCAGGTTTTTGAAAGGGTCGATGCTCTCGCCACCGAGATCGGCCGGGAGGGAATTCCCTCCGAGCCTCTCTACAACAAAGCGTTGGAAGGAATGGCCAAACGGGTGCCATCCGATCGCCTCCTCCCGGCGGTGACACGGTATGCCGGCCAACTCAGACAGGCCCGGGAAGCCTTTGGAGGCTTCGGAGGAGGCCCGCTCTTGGTGGCCGGGGCCGACGCCATTCAACGAGGAGTGGGAGTCGAGGCCCTTCGCAGGCTCGGTCAACGCGAGGGTGACTCACCTGGGCCCTCACCCATGGCTGTCCTGGTCCTGGCCGACCTGGTGGAAGCCGGGGTCCCCACGGACCGGGCTCTGGGAATGATCCGGGAAGCCATGCGTATGAGAACCGGCGAGCAGCAGATGCTCGGAATCTCGGCCCGGGTTCGTCAGCTCATGCGCCAGGGTCAGTCTCCCCAAGACGCAGTCGAGCAAGTCCGGCGGTCGTTGCGGCGCGGCCGGGGT